>CAVHWJ010000140.1:0-6967 GCA_963639565.1 uncultured Prevotella sp.
TTGTAACAATTTTGCGGTTTTTCGATTGGATTTCCGCAAAAAGTGTTATATTTGCATCCGAAAAGAAACGGATTATCAAACAACCTATATAAGACACAACCTATTTTAATCAACCAATAAAAGAAAAGATGATAGCAGCAAATGTAGTGGAGAACCTCAAGCAGAGGTTTCCCAATGAGCCTGAATACATCCAGGCAGTGAGCCAGGTGCTGGCCACGATTGAGGAAGAGTACAACAAACACCCGGAGTTCGACAGGGCCAACCCCATCGAACGCCTGTGCATCCCCGACAGGATTATATCGTTCCGCGTGTCGTGGGTGGACGACAAGGGCAATGTGCAGACCAACATGGGTTACAGGGTGCAGCACAACAACGTGATTGGCCCGTACAAGGGAGGCATCCGCTTCCACAAGTCGGTAAACCTCGGCATCCTGAAGTTCCTCGCCTTTGAGCAGACCTTCAAGAACTCGCTCACCACACTGCCCATGGGCGGAGCGAAGGGCGGTTCGGATTTCTCTCCCCGTGGCAAGAGCGACGCCGAGGTGATGCGCTTCTGCCAGGCGTTCATGTCGGAGCTTTACCGCCACATCGGACCCGACGAGGACGTTCCGGCCGGCGACATCGGCGTGGGCGGACGCGAGGTGGCCTATATGTTCGGTATGTACAAGAAACTCACCCACACATGGAGCGGCGTGCTCACCGGCAAGGGACTGGAGTTCGGCGGTTCGCTGATTCGTCCCGAGGCAACGGGCTACGGCAACGTGTATTTCCTCGTTGATATGCTCGCCACAAGGGGCATCGACATCAGCGGAAAGACGGTGCTCGTGAGCGGAGCCGGAAACGTGGCGCAGTACACTATCGAGAAATGTATAGAGCTTGGGGCGAAGGTAGTCACCTGTTCCGATTCCGACGGCTACATCTACGACCCCGACGGAATAACGAAGGAGAAGCTCGAATTCATCAAGGAACTCAAGAACGTGGAGCGCGGACGCATCCGCGAATACGCCGAGGAATACGGAGTGAAATACGTTGAGGGAGCGAAGCCGTGGTTTGAAAAGGCCGACATCGCGCTGCCGTCAGCCACACAGAACGAAATCAACGAGGAAGCCGCAAAGGCACTGGTGGCAAACGGCGTGTTCGCAGTGAGCGAGGGAGCGAATATGCCTTCCACGCCCGAGGCCATCAAGGTGTTCCAGGACGCGAAGATTCTCTACTCACCCGGCAAGGCCGCCAATGCGGGAGGCGTGGCGGTTTCCGGACTGGAGATGAGCCAGAACTCCGAGCGTCTGAGCTGGAGCCGTGAGGAGGTGGACAAGAAGCTCCATGGCATAATGCACGAAATCCACGCCAACTGCGTGAAATACGGCACAGAGGAAGACGGCTACATCAACTACGTGAAGGGCGCGAACGTTGCCGGCTTCCTGAAAGTGGCGAGGGCGATGATGGCTCAGGGCATCGTTTAAGTGATTATACAAGAAAGCATCTGAAATGCACGGCAGGGGACTGCAATATCCCCTCAAAATGAAACGAGAAAGGCTGTTTTGGACGTTAATTTGGCCAAACAGCCTTTCTTTGTTGTTTTTTTTATCAAAGAAACTTTATTTATTTTCCCAAAAAGATTATCTTTGCATTATCCAATACCGCTTTCCGCATCCTCTACGGATATGACGGCACACGTAAAGACTATGTAAAACAACAATCTAAACAAATAATTATGGAAAATAACAAAGAACTTATTGCATTGTGCGAGGAAAAGGCGCAGCAGTGGCTCTCGCCGTCATTCGACGAGGAGACACGCAACGAAGTAAAGGCGATGATCGAGGCTGAGGACAAGTCGGCTCTCGTGGACGCTTTCTACCAGAACCTTGAATTCGGAACAGGCGGTCTGCGCGGCATCATGGGAGCCGGCACAAACCGCATGAACAAATATATCGTGGGCATGGCGACACAAGGCTTCGCCAACTACATCCTAAAGGCGTTCCCGGGAGAGAAGAACCTGAGCGTGGTGGTGGGTCACGACTGCCGCAACAACTCTCGCCTGTTCGCCGAAACCGTGGCGGCAATCTTCTCCGCCAACGGCATCAAGGCGTACCTGTTCGAGGGTCTGCGCCCGACACCGGAAATCTCATTCGCCATAAGGGAACTCGGGGCTAAGGCCGGCGTGAACGTCACGGCATCGCACAACCCCAAGGAATACAACGGCTACAAGGCTTACTGGAGCGACGGCGCACAGGTGCTGGCACCGCACGACACCGGCATCATCGAGGAGGTGAACAAGGTGACAATCGAGGACGTGAAGTTCACCGCCAACTGGGACCTCATCAAGATCATCGGCGGCGAAATGGACTACAACTATATGCAGGCCGTCCATACGGCGATGATTGACCAGGACGTTATCAACAGGCAGAAAGACCTCAACATCGTCTACACGCCGATGCACGGCACGGGACGCGTGATTGTGCCGATGTGTCTGCGCTCATGGGGTTTCCAGAACATCAACGTGGTTCCTGAGCAGATGGTGATTGACGGCAATTTCCCCACCGTGGTGTCGCCCAACCCGGAGAACTCTGAGGCTATGACCCTCGGCATGAAACTTGGAACCAAGCTCAACGCCGACCTCGTGGTGGCTACCGACCCCGACGCAGACCGCCTTGCTATCGTCTGCCGCGACGACAAGGGCGAGTGGGTAATCATCAACGGCAACCAGACCTGCATGATGTTCTGCTACTACATCATCGAGAACAAGAAGAAACTCGGCAAGCTGAAACCGACAGACTATCTCGTGAAGACTATCGTGACCACTGAGGTAATCGCCGAAATAGCGAAGAAATACAACGTTGAACTGCGCGACTGCTACACCGGCTTCAAGTGGATCGCACGCGAAATCGCGCTCTCTGAGGGCAAGCAGGACTACATCGGCGGCGGTGAGGAGAGCTTCGGCTTCCTGCCTTACGACAAGGTGCGCGACAAGGACGCTCCCGCTTCTATCTGCCTTATCTGCGAAATCGCCGCTTGGGCGAAAGACCAGGGCAAGACGCTCTACGACCTGTTGATGCAGATTTACCAGGAGTACGGCTTCTCAAAGGAGTTCACCGTGAACGTGGTGCGCCCGGGAAAGAGCGGTGCCGACGAAATCAAGCAGATGATGGAGAACTTCAGGGCAAATCCCCCGAAGGAACTTGGCGGAAGCAAGGTGGTGCTGTGGAAAGACTACAAGACACTGGAGGCAAAGCGCGAGGACGGCTCTGTGGAGAAACTCGACATGCCCACGACGAGCAACGTGCTCCAGTGGTTCTGCGACGACAACACGAAGGTTAGCGTCCGTCCGTCGGGAACTGAGCCGAAAATCAAGTTCTACATAGAGGTAAAGGACGCTTCTTTCAAGTGCGCCGGATGCTACGCAAGGTGCTGCAAGGCGGCTGAGGAAAAGATTGAGGCAATCAAGAAATCTCTTGACCTGTAAAAGACATACCGCAAGGCATATCGGCGTGTGCTTTACGAGGCGCGGGGAAATCCTACCACTTTATTCTAAGGTGGCGGATTTCCCCGTTTTTGCATCCTCCCGCCGCCTTTGTTTTGCCCGTATCTTGCGCTTTGCCAAAGGTATAGTCACGGGAATACACTTTTTGGGGCAAAGTTTTGTACAAACGGGCAAAATTTCGTACTTTTGCGCACGACTCAACAAGAATTTGTAAACAAAATATTATAATGAATATATCTTATAAATGGCTGAAGGAGTATGTTGATTTCAACCTTACTCCTCAGGAGGTATGCGACGCTTTGACGTCGGAGGGTCTCGAAGTGGACTCTCTCGAAGAGGTGCAAAGTATAAAAGGCGGCTTGAAGGGACTTTACGTCGGCAAGGTTCTCACTTGCGAGGCGCACCCCGATTCCGACCATCTCCATGTCACCACGGTGGACTTGGGCAAGGAAACGCCCTCGCAGATTGTCTGCGGCGCGCCCAACGTGGCTGCCGGACAGAAAGTGATCGTGGCCGACCTCGGCTGCGTGCTCTACGACGGCGACAAGGAATTTGTAATCAAGAAATCCAAGCTGCGCGGCGTTGAGAGCTTCGGCATGATATGCGCCGAGGACGAGATTGGCGTGGGAACGAGCCACGACGGCATCATCGTGCTGCCCGAAGACGCTGTTCCCGGAACTCCGGCGGCGGAATACTACAACCTTGAGAGCGACTGGCTCATCGAGGTGGACATCACGGCGAACCGTGCCGACGCGCTGTCGCACTGGGGCGTGGCGCGCGACCTCTACGCATGGCTCAAGCGCAACGGCTATGAGACAAGCCTTCACCGTCCCGACTGCGGGGCGTTCAGCGTGGACAATAACGAACTGCCCATCGACGTGGAGATTTTGTGTAACGACGCGTGCAAACGCTATGCCTGTGTGAGCCTTACGGGGTGCGAGGTGAAGGAAAGTCCCGAGTGGCTGCAAGAGAAACTGCGCGTTATCGGTCTGCGCCCCATCAACAACATCGTGGACATCACCAACTACATCATGATGGCTTACGGCCAGCCCTTGCACTGCTTCGACGCTGACATGATAAAGGGCAACAAAATCGTGGTGAAGACGATGCCCGAGGGAACGCCTTTCGTGACCCTCGACGGCGTGGAGCACAAACTCAGCGACAAAGACCTCGCAATCTGCAACGCCGAAGACCCGATGTGCATCGCCGGCGTGTTCGGCGGAAAGGGCAGCGGCACATACGACACCACTGTGAACGTGGTTCTTGAGAGCGCGTATTTCCACCCCACATGGATTCGCAAGAGCGCGCGCCGCCACGGACTGAGCACCGACGCGTCGTTCCGCTTCGAGCGAGGCATCGACCCCAACGGCACTATCTACGCACTGAAACAGGCGGCATTGATGGCAAAGGAACTTGCCGGTGCCAAGGTGTCGATGGAGATAAAGGACGTGTACCCCGAGCCAATCGAAAATTTCAAGGTCAGCCTCGGTTACAAATACGCCACAGGACTTATCGGCAAGGACATCTCCCACGACATGATAAAGAACATCTGCCAGTGGCTCGACATGAAGGTTCTCGCTGAGACGGAAGAGGGTCTCGAACTTGAAGTGCCGGCTTACAGGGTGGACGTGCAGCGTCCGTGCGACGTGCTGGAGGACATACTCCGCGTCTACGGCTACAACAACGTGGAGATACCCACACGTCTCAAAAGCTCTCTCGTGATAAAGGGCGACGAGGACAAAAAACACAAGTTGGAAAACCTTGTGGGAGAGCAGCTTGTGGGGTGCGGCTTCAACGAGATATTGAACAACTCGCTCACCAAGGCGAGCTACTACGATAACCTGAACCGCTACCACGCCGACAACCTCGTGAAGATTATGAACCCGCTGAGTTCCGACCTCAACGTGATGAGGGAGACGCTGCTCTTCGGCGGATTGGAGAGTCTGGAGCACAACATAAAGCGTAAGAACCCCAACCTGCATTTCTTCGAGTTCGGCAACGTGTATTCCTTCAACAAGGAGAAGCACAACGACGACAACCCTCAGGCGGCTTACAGCGAGGAGTATCACCTCGGACTGTGGGTGACGGGACAGCGCGTTAGCGGCAGCTGGGCGCACCCCAACGAGGACACCACGTTCTATGAACTGAAAGCCTACGTGATGAACATACTCAGGCGCATCGGTCTGCCGATGGGCGCGGTGGTGTTCAAGAAGAGCGACAACGACATTTTCTCAGCCGCCCTCTCGATAGAGAACAGGGGAGGAAAGGTGCTGGCGGAAATGGGCATCGTGTGCAAGAAGCTGCTCAAGTCGTTCGGCATCGACGCTCCCGTGTATTACGCCGAACTCAACTGGACGGCTCTGATGAAAGCCATAAAGAAGAGCACGGTGAACTTCAGGGAAATAAGCAAGTTCCCGCCCGTGAGCCGCGACCTCGCCCTGCTCGTGGACAATTCCGTGGAGTTCGTGGACATCGAGAAAGTGGCTTACTCGTCGGAGAAGAAGCTCCTGAAGAAGGTGGAGCTGTTCGACGTTTACGAGGGAAAGAACCTCCCGGCAGGGAAGAAGAGCTACGCCGTGAACTTCATCCTTCAGGACGAGGAGAAAACACTCACCGAGAAACACATCGAGGCGGTGATGACAAAGATTATCGCCAACATCAAGAAGCAGATAGGTGCAGAACTGAGATAGTACAAAACAACAAAAATATAACAATTTATTCCAATGGGAAGAGCATTTGAATATCGCAAAGCGACAAAAATGAAGAGATGGGGTCACATGGCCCGCACGTTTACGAAAATCGGAAAGCAGATTGCAATCGCCGTAAAGGCCGGCGGTCCCGACCCTGAGAACAACCCTCACCTCAGGGCCATCATCCAGACGGCGAAGCGCGAGAACATGCCTAACGCCAACGTGGAGCGTGCCATAAAGAACGCCATGGGCAAGGACCAGAAGGATTTCAAGGAGGTGACATACGAGGGTTACGGCCCTCACGGAGTGGCTATCTTCGTGGACGCAGCCACCGACAACACCACGCGTACCGTGGCTAACGTGCGCGCCGTGTTCAACAAATACAGCGGAAACCTCGGCACACAGGGTTCGCTCTCGTTCCTGTTCGACCAGAAGGCTGTCTTCACGTTCAAGAAGCCGGCTGACCTCGACATGGACGACCTCATCCTTGAGTTCATCGACTACGGAGTGGAAGAGGATTACGACTACGACGAGGAGACGAACGAGGTGACTATCTACGGCGACCCCAAGAGCTTCAGCGACCTGCAGAAGCACCTTGAAGGAAACGGCATCGAGATTACCGGAGCGGAGTTCACGAGAATCCCTACCGACCTGAAGGAGGTGACTCCCGAGCAGCGCGAGACAATCGACAAAATGGTGGACATCCTCGAAGATGACGACGACGTGCAGAATGTCTACACAAACATGAAGCCGGCTGACGACGCGGAATAACATCCGCAGACACACCTAATTCATG
>CAVHWJ010000141.1:0-4418 GCA_963639565.1 uncultured Prevotella sp.
CTTTATAGGGGAAAGAAAAGCACGAAAAATATCCCCCTATAAAGGAAATTTTATCATCAGCTACTAATGCAAGACTATCAGAAAATGAGACCATGACAATTGTCGCACCAGTGGTGCGACAATTTGAAAATCTGAAAACAATGCGGAAAACTGCATCATTCGGCGAATGCTTTTTTCGTCAAATCCTTTCGTTTTATACAAACTTTGCAATTGTGTCGACGGTTTCGACACAATTCGTTTACCATACGTAGCGCGTTCATTTCCAAGGACATCACGATTGATTCGTATCTTATTCTTACCAAAAAGAATGAAGCCGTTCCTATACATTATTATATATAGGTAATGTTCAATGCAGGGCAAAACTTGGGTGATTTATGTTTTGAACATTGCGAAAATTCGAATTGTCGCAAATTTTTATGTATATTTGCGGTAAGTAATGTGAAACAAGTTGTTTGAGTATGGGCATAAGCAAAGAACTTACGGAGGAGGATATCAAGTTCCGCTATATCAACGATGCCATTACGGGCAAGGGATGGACCAAAGACAGCATATTCATGGAACAGAAGGTGAAATTTACCGACGGGAAAATCAGCCTTCGCGGCAACCTCGTGCATCGGGAGAAACCCAAGTTTGCCGACTACATTCTTTATGCCAACAAGGCCACGCCAATAGCCATTGTGGAGGCGAAAGATGCCAACCACTCCGTGTCCTACGGATTGCAGCAAGCCATGACCTATGCCCAAATGCTTGACGTGAAGTTCGCCTACAGTTCAAACGGCGAAGGCTTTGCCGAACACGATTTCCTTACTGGCAAGGAGCGCACCTTTTCAATGGAAGAGTTTCCCACTAAGGAGGAACTCATAGAGAGGTTCAAAAGCGAATCCAACAACGGCAACGGACTCAACGAGCGGCAGTTGGCTATCATTGACCAACCCTTCTGCATAGGTCAGAACATCTTTCCGCCACGATATTATCAGCGCAATGCCGTGAACCGCACCGTCGACGCCGTTGCGAGGAAACAAGACCGGGTGCTCCTTGTCATGGCCACCGGCACAGGCAAGACCTATACCGCCTTTCAGATTGTGTGGCGTTTGCTGAACAGTGGACTGAAGAAGAAAGTGCTCTATCTTGCCGACCGCAACATACTTGTTGACCAGTCCATTCAGCAGGACTTCAAGCCACTGGAAAAGGTGACCCACAAGATTGACTACTCCAAGGACAAGGAACATTTGGATGAATTGAAATCCTATCAAGTGTTCTTCGCCCTCTACCAACAGTTGTTCGGCAAGAACGATGCCAAAAACTATCAGGAGCTGTTTCCAAATCCCGACTACTTCGACCTTGTCATCGTTGACGAGTGTCATCGCGGCAGCGCAAAGGAAGACAGCAACTGGCGAGACATATTGGAATACTTCGCCTCGGCCACACATATCGGCATGACCGCCACTCCGAAGGAAACCAGGTATCAGTCGAGCATCGGCTATTTTGGCGAACCCGTCTACACCTATAGTCTCAAAAACGGAATTGAGGACGGCTTCCTCGCTCCTTTCAAGGTGATCAACATCACCACCAACATTGGCGACGAGTGGAGACCCACCAAGGGGCAAAAGGACATCTACGGCAACGAGATTGAAGACCGCATCTACAACAACAGCGACTACGACTACAACATCGTCATAGAAGACCGCATAAGGGAAGTTGCGCAGGAAATCACCAACTATCTGAAAGCCACAGACCGCATGGCCAAGACCATTGTGTTCTGCGCCGACGAAAAGCATGCAGAGCGGATGCGCATGGCTTTGGTCAACGCCAACGCCGACATGTGCAAGAAGCATCCCGACTATGTGGTTCGCATAACGGGCAGTGACGAATACGGAAAAAGCAAGTTGGACTATTTCATTTCCGTTGCCGAGAAATATCCGGCCATTGCCACCACGAGCAAGTTGCTCTCAACAGGCGTCGACAGCAAGATGGTGAAACTGATTGTGCTCGACCAGCAAATAGGTTCCATGACCGAATTCAAACAGATTATAGGCCGTGGCACCCGACTGCTTGAAAAGCAGGGCAAGACCAATTTCACGGTGATGGATTTCCGCAACGTCACGCGTCTGTTTGCCGACCCGGATTGGGACGGCCCCATAGAGATGGACCCCGACTATCCTGCCCGACAGGGCGCTCCCCGGGCCTATGACATTCCTGACGACGACAATCCCCAAGGTGCAGGCGAGCCCGACCCTGTGCCGCAACCCAAACCTGTTGTGGACAAGGACGGTTGTAAGGTCATGGTCATCAACAAGGTCGTCTCCGTGTATGACACCAACGGCAAATTGCTCCGCACGGAAAGCGTCACCGACTACACCCGGAAGAACATCGTCGACACCTACGCCACCATCGACACCTTTACCTCCAAGTGGCAGGAAACCAGAAAGAAGTCAGACATAGCCGAAATGTTCAAGGAGAGCGGCATCGACCTTGCCGCGCTGAAGCACGACCAAGGCATGGACGACGTGGACGACTTCGACTTCATTTGTCACATTGCCTACGGCCGAAAAACCCTCACGCGGCATGAGCGCGCCGAACAGGTGAAGAAGCGCGACATTTTCAGCAAGTACGGGCAGCAGGCGCGGCTTGTGCTCGAAGCCTTGCTGGACAAATACGCCAAGGAAGGCATTTCCGAACTGGAAAGTCTTACCGTGCTTGAAAACGACCCGTTCCGCCAACTTGGTTCCAAGTCAAACATCGTGAAGTTCTTCGGCGGCAAACAGGGTTATCTCGACGCCGTGAAAGAACTGGAGCAATACATATATAACATAGCATAAACAATGAGCTTATCAAATTTCGTAAAGCGAGTACGCAATATAATGCGCAACGACGCTGGCATCAACGGCGATGCGCAGCGCATAGAACAAATGGCATGGATGCTGTTTTTGAAGGTATACGACGAGAAGGAAAACGACTGGGAAGTGGACGAGGACGACTACAAGTCCATTATTCCCGAGGAATGTCGCTGGCGCAACTGGGCGCACGACGATGGCAGCGGCAACGCCATGACGGGTGATGCCTTGCTTTCGTTTGTCAACAACACCCTGTTTGTTGCCCTCAAAAACATTGAGGTTACGCCCGACACCCCAATCCGCCAGGCCATTGTCAAGACCACGTTTGAAGATGCTAACCAATACATGAAGGATGGTGTTCAACTTCGTCAGGTGCTCAACGTGATTGACGGTCTTAACCTCGGTGACTATGAGGAAAGCCATGCCTTCGGCGAAATCTACGAAAGCATACTCAAGGAAATGCAGTCGGCTGGTTCGTCCGGTGAGTTCTACACCCCGAGAGCCTTGACAGAGTTCATGGCATTCATAGTAAATCCGCAGATTGGCGAGAAGATGGCCGACTTCGCCTGCGGCACCGGCGGGTTCCTCACCAGCTGGCTTGGCGAACTGGACAAAAAGGTCAAGACCGCCGACGACCGCAGGGCGCTAAACCAGTCGGTGTTCGGCATTGAGAAGAAGCAGTTTCCCTATATGCTGTGCGTGACCAACCTGTTGCTCCACGGCATCGACACGCCCTTGGTCTATCACGACAACTCGCTCACAAAAGATGTGCTCAACTACACCGACGACGACAAGTTTGACGTGGTGCTGATGAATCCGCCCTACGGCGGCAACGAGAAGTCCGACGTCAAGTCTCACTTTCCCTCCGACATGCGCAGCAGCGAGACAGCCGACTTGTTCATGGTGCTCATCATGTACCGGTTGAAAAGGAATGGCCGCGCAGCAGTCATTGTGCCCGACGGTTTCCTCTTTGGAGCCGACAACACCAAGATTGCCATCAAGACCAAGTTGCTCCGCGATTTCAACCTGCACACCATCGTCCGTCTGCCCGGCAGCATCTTTGCGCCTTACACCTCCATTGCCACCAACATCCTCTTCTTCGACAACACCTGTGCCGAGGACGCTCCTGAAGGTTTCTCCACAAAGGAAACTTGGTTCTATCGCCTCGATATGCCCGAGGGCTACAAACATTTCTCCAAAACCAAGTCCATGAAACTGGAGCATTGCAATCCCATCTGTGAGTGGTGGAACGACCGCAAGGAAATCGTCATTGCCGATGGCGACGAGAAATCACGTTGCTATCCAGTGCAGGAGTTGATTGATTCAGACTGCAACTTCGACCTGTGTAAGTTTCCTAAAGAAGACGAGGAAATTCTGCCTCCAGCCGAACTCCTTGCCGACTATTTCAAAAAGCGCAAAGCTCTCGACCATGAAATAGACAAGACTTTGGCGGAGATACAACGTATCTTGGGGATAAATGTGGATGAATTGTAATTTGTGGAACGGCGTCCCACAAATCTAGTAATGTGAAAAGAATAAGTTGTGCAAGTTTGCCCTGTATTTTAGGCGGTTTTGCTGACTTCT
>CAVHWJ010000141.1:4428-6833 GCA_963639565.1 uncultured Prevotella sp.
GACTTCTTTGAAGGAGCATAGCGAACTATGTGACTGAAAAGAAGTCACGAAAACGGCAAAAAGACAGGGGTAATTAGACAAGAAAACAGATATTGGTATATTCAACAAACTTGCTCAAGTTATTTTTTTTGAATATTACTATACAGTTTATTCAAAAAGGTCAACCACTGGTTGCCCTTTTGAAAAGAACTATATCGAATAAATTAGCAAGCAATGAACGGAAAGCAATTAAAGAACAGCATATTACAATGGGCGATACAAGGCAAACTTGTACCGCAAGATCCCAATGACGAGCCGGCAAGCGCATTGCTCGAAAAGATTCGTCAAGAGAAAGAACGATTGATAAAGGAGAAGAAAATCAAGCGCGACAAAAACGCATCCATCATCTACCGTGGTGAGGACAATTCCTATTATGAGAAGATACTCGCCACTGGGGAGGTGAAGTGCATTGATGAGGAGATACCTTTTGATGTTCCCCAAGGTTGGGAATGGACTCGTATCGGAAATATATTCAACCATACAAGCGGAAAACAACAAAGTAGCAGCAATAAAGGTGGTGGAACTCCACAAAAGTTCATTACTACTTCAAATCTATATTGGGGGTATTTTGTCCTTGATAAGGTAAAGGTCATGAATTTTACGGAAGAAGAAATCAAGAATTGTTCTGCAACCAAAGGCGATTTGCTCGTTTGCGAAGGTGGTGCAGGATATGGACGTTCTGCAATCTGGAATGAAAATTACGACATCTGCCTTCAAAACCATGTTCATAGATTGCGTCCTTATGTAAGTGGTATATGTGAATATGTCTATTTTTTCATTTACCTATTGAAAGAGAGTAACAATTTGGCTTCGGTAGGAACGGCTATGCCAGGGCTTTCAGCGAATCGGTTGAAGGGGTTACTGTTACCATTACCTCCTTTGACAGAACAAAAGAGAATTGAAGCCAAGCTGGGAGAACTCTTAACGCAAATAGAAAAGTATGATAAAGTTCAAAGTCAATTAGATGAATTGAACATTACGATAAAAGGCTCTCTACAAAAGAGCATTTTACAAGAAGCCATTCAAGGCAAACTTGTTCCGCAGATTGCAGAGGAAGGAACAGCGCAAGAACTGCTTGAAGAGATAAAGGCAGAGAAGCAGAAACTCGTAAAGGAAGGCAAACTGAAGAAGTCGGCCCTCAACAATTCCGTCATCTTCCGTGGCGATGACAACAGGTATTATGAGAAGGTCGGCAATGAGATGCGTTGCATTGACCAAGAAATTCCATTTGAAATACCAGCATCTTGGATGTGGGTTAGGATGAAAGATGTTGTTCTGATTAATCCCAAAAATGAAGCGAAGGATGATACGTTAGCAGCTTTCATCCCAATGGAGAAAATCACTGCCACTTATAGCTCGGAATATACTTACGATTTGGTAAAATGGTATACTATTAAAAAGAATTTCACCCATTTTGCTAACGGTGATGTCGCGTTTGCAAAAATCACTCCGTGCTTTCAAAACCGAAAATCTGTAATATTCACAGACCTGCCCAATGGAATAGGTGCTGGTACAACGGAATTAAAAGTCCTTCGCCCATACAGTGACACTATAAATCGCTGGTTCTTACTGTTTTTCTTGGAGTCACCATACTTTGTTGATGAAGCGAAATTCAAAGGTACGGCAAATCAGCAACGAATAATATCTGGTTATCTTGAAAACAAACTTTTTCCTCTTGCTCCAGTTGCAGAACAAAGAAGAATTGTAGAACAGATTAAGAGGATTGATTTGTATTAGGGTTGGACGTCCTCGCTTTGCCCTTAGCTAAAAAGACACAAGGCATAGGAGGTACGGCGCCCCCGTATCATTCCTGCGCAAAGAAAATAAGACTGGCAAAATGTATAAAACAATGACGCTTCGTTTTATACGTTTTGCCAGTTTTGTTCTTTTCCAAGAATCCGCATAACCAACGTTGTCGTTTCGCTTTTCCCAACCGCATTGCCGTGCTTTTCGGATATATTTTATATCTTTGCAAAGGTCGTTTCTCGCATGGAAATAGTTTAACTGTCTTTGCGCCCTGAAAGGGCAGCTACACATAGCCCAGGGCAACGCCCTGGGTGTCAGTAAGGCCATTAGGTAACTTGCGCCCTGTAGGGGCAGCTACATGAAGCCTCGTCATATCACGTGTATAATAAGGTGTATGTAAAGCAGCTGCCCTTATAGGGCGCGCCTAAAGGGTTCGCGGCATCCAAACCCAGGGTGCCGTCGCTTTGCTCCTCTGCCCTGGGCTATGGGTAGCTGCCCTTTCAGGGCGCAGAGAGTGTTGAGCGACCGCCTGTTGTACGGAACGACCGTGTGGTATGGGTGACGCATCTAAGACAAATCATTAAAGAAAAGATACAATGAAAAAGAAGATATTGACGTTT
>CAVHWJ010000142.1:0-6785 GCA_963639565.1 uncultured Prevotella sp.
TGTTTAATTTTTGTGATTATTTGTCAACATAATTTCCGGCTCGAAAAGTGTGATTTACCTATGCGTCCGGCTCGCACTGGTTTTTGACAAATCAGGCAGCGCCCCGGCAATGTCAAATTCGTGCAGGCACGATTTGTCTATGCGCCCGGCTTGCACTAATTTTGTAAACAAATTCATGAAGCGAAGCGATTAATGGAACAGGAATTTGCCTCGACATTGCTCGAAAATGCAGTCAGCGAGTTTGCGAAGCTGCCGGGAATAGGGCGCAAGACAGCCTTGCGCCTTGTGTTGCATCTGCTCAAGCGCGATGTGGGCGAGGTGGAGCGTATGGTCGACTCCATAGCACGGCTCAGGCGCGAGATACGCTATTGCCGTGTGTGCCACAACATCAGCGAGACTGATGTGTGTCCCATATGTGCCAACCCCGCGCGCGACACATCCACGGTGTGCGTGGTCGAGAACGTGAAAGACGTGATGAGCATCGAAAACACCCACCAGCACGGCGGACTCTACCACGTGCTCGGCGGACTCATCTCGCCTATGGACGGCGTGGGGCCGCAGGACATAGAGATCGACAGCCTTGTCGACCGTGTGGCCCATGGCGGCATCAAGGAGGTGATTCTGGCTCTGAGCGCCACCATGGAGGGCGACACCACCAACTTCTACATATTCAGGCGTCTCGCCCCGTATCCCGACGTGAAAATAACCATGCTTGCCCGAGGCGTGAGCGTGGGCAATGAAATCGAGTATACCGATGAGCTGACGCTCGGCCGCTCAATATTGAACCGCACACTGTTTTCCGACACTTTCGCCACCCCGAAGCAGCAGTGACAAGTATCACATTTTGGCATTTATAATAAAACAACGAAAATATGGATAAAAACAAAACAGGACACGGCGGCCACAGAGAGGGCGCCGGCAGAAAAAAGACAACCGCAAAGACTTACGGATTTAATGCGCCGGAAGATATAGTTGCTATTCTTGAAAACATTGAAGGCAGTAAGACTGAATATATTCTAAACGCCATTAGGCATTACCACACCACACAAGCAGATAACGCCCGGTAGCCCTCTAAAACAGAGGCGACCTAATCCAATGACGCCGAAAGTGTCGGCATGTCTACATCTTGGTACATTACATTATTCACTCAAGACTCAAAAGATATTGATGCGTAGAAACGCCAAGTTCAACGTTAAATCATCATCAATCGTGTCTTGGTGGTATTTCTTATGGCAGATAATTTTCTCGAAAAGCCCGGAACCATAGTTAGGCGCAGCCCCGTGTTCATGCGGGTTTCCCGCGACACCATTGGGCTCAAGCGGTTGCAAAGTCGCGAAAAGGTTACGTTTTTTTGCGTAATTTTGTGCATTCTTGTTGCCTTTCGTAACACTAAACAATGAACCAAAAATGCACCAAGAAATATGAAGCTATCACTTTATCTTGACACCCGTCACGGCAAGGAGGTATCTCCTCTGAAGTTTGCCATCCGACGGAAAAACGCGGCGGTATATCTGCCGACGAACATCAACCTCAGCCCCGGCCAATGGGACGCGCGTGCACAACGCGTGGTGAAGCATCCGAGCCGTGCGGCGTTCAACAGTTACCTGATGCGGCGCTATCTCGACATCGAGGAGGCTCTGCTCGGCATGCAGCGGATGCCGCTTGCCGAGATACGCAGGGAGCTGCTTGCCCGATTCTATGAGCCTGAGAAGCCGAAAGCGAGCGCGTTCCTGCCGTACTTCGAGCGCGTGATGAACTCGCGCCGGCGTGAGAACACCCGCAACACGTATTACTGCACCTTGCAGGCCTTGCGTGCCTGGTGTCCCGGTCTTGCCTCTGTGGCATTTGAGGACATCAACCGGCAATGGCTTGACGATTTTGTCGGCTGGTGCGGTAGGGTGCGCGGCAACAGTCCGAACACGCAGTGCATGTATCTGCGGTGCATACGCGCGGTGTTTAATGTGGCAATCGACGAAGAGGCCACGACGGCTTATCCTTTCCGCCGCTATAAGATTAAAATGCAGCCGACGGCCAAGCGGTCGCTGGAGTTGCCTGCCCTGCGTGAGCTGTGGCGGCTTCGGCCCGACACGCCGCAGGGGTGCTGGGCGTTGGACTACTTTCGGCTCATCTTCCTGCTTATGGGCATCAACGTCACCGACCTGTATGGGCTCAGGCCGGAAGATTACAGCGGCGGCCGCCTCAGCTACCGGCGCGCAAAGACGGGACACCTATATGATATAAAGGTGGAGCCGGAGACCGCCGCGCTGATTGAGCGCTACCGGTCGCCTGGCGGTGTGTGGCTTCTCGACTTGCATGACAGGTATAGCACCTCACGTCGGGCAATCACCAGCCTTAATGTCGCCCTGCATGCCTTGCCGGGCTTTGGCCAGCTCACCACGTATTGGGCCCGCCACTCATGGGCGACGACGGCCGCCGAGCTCGATGTGCCGAAGGAGGTCATCGCCGAAGGGCTCGGGCACAGCAGCGGCTCGGTCACGGACATATATATCCGCTTTGACCGCTCGAAGGTGGACGTGGCCAACCGGCGCGTCATCGACGCAGTTACTAAATAACGGTGAGAAAAAAGATAAATATTTTGATTTTAATTGCGTATATTCAAAATATTTATTATCTTTGTAATGTAATCAGAACGAATTGGTTACAGGCAAAATTAACTCGCCCGAAGTAGTTAGAAACACCCCAAATCTCTAACGTATGGAATTAAGAATTGAGATTCGGGTTTGGAAGTTAAAAGTCACCTTGACGATTAAGAAATCCTAACCCGAAGGGGAGAGAGAAAGCAGCTCTCTCCCCGTTGGGGTGTCTGCAAAGATAATAAATTATGGATAAAAACAAAAACGGCCACGGCGGCCGCCGAGTGGGTGCCGGCAGAAAAAAAACAACGGCAAAGACATACGGATTCAATGCCCCTGCCGATGTGGCCGCCATACTTGAAAGCCTTGAGGGAAGTAAGACGGAATATATATTAAACGCCATAAGGCGTTACCATGCCTTATTGCCTCAGTCTCCTGTAGCCGGCATAGGCGGCTCCTGCCGTTAGGGCTATTCCTCCGATGCCCATCAGCAGGCGTTGCCACCAGCGCAGCACGTTCACCTCCACGGGCTTCTCGACAACCTTCGTGTCGGCCTTTGCCCTGCTCAGCGAGTCGCACCTTACGCGCAGCTCGTTTATGCCTGTGGAGTCGATGCGCCAGCGGTCGACCCACTTCGTGCGCTCCACCACCTTTGTCCCGTCCTCAATGTAGACCTTGACGGTGTCACGCACCCTCACGCTGTCCACCTTGTAGCGGAAGTCGGTGAGCCTCACGGTGTCGGTGCTGGCCACTCTCACGGTGTCAGTCACCGTGCGCCATTCCACGGCCTTCTGCGTGCGGCATCCGCACAACAGGAACACCAATGCCATTATTGTTGTTATTTTTGCACTGTGTCGCATTTTCTCGCTATCTTTGTACGTCTGAAAAACATATTTATAGCATTAATACAGGTGGTTGTTTTCCTTTTCGGGAACAGCCGCCTTTTCTTATTCCGAGAGCCACGACATAAGCACGGCTCCGAGAGCCACCACTCCGAGCATGGCCATCACCACCACGAGCGACAGCCAAGCAGCCCCGCTCACTGGGCACTCCCTGCAATCCTTGTCGCACCGCTCGCACAGCGTGTGGCGTGTCATCATGTTCCTGTCCGTCATTGCACTGTTATGTATATCTTGCCATCTCTCGCCGTCTTGAGCCTTGCGTAGAGCTTGGCGAATGTGGCGGTGGAGTTAATCACCTTTCCCACGACCTTGTTCTCTCCCACGATGATGCACCCGCTCGTGTCCTCGGCGGTGTTACCGACGTGAATCAACACGCCGTCGTAGCCATTGACGTTGAGCAGCCTCGGCACTTTGCCTCCTATGGCCCTCGCCCACGGATAGCGGGCGTAGTTGCTGTACTTGGGCGACTTCACGTCAAGCGTGATGCGGTAGTTGCCTGTGGGAATGGCGGTCTTGTCCTGCACCTTGATGCGCCTTATCTCGTCAAGCGTCATTTGCTGGTCAAGCCCGCGGTCAGCATCCTCAATTGTTTCACAAAACCGCTCCCCGTCGATGTAGAGATGCCCGATTGTGTAGGTGGGCTTCCGCGCCACCCTCTTAAGCAGTAGTTCCATTGCTTTCCTCCTTTGTTTCCTGTTCCTCCTTGCCGTCAATGGCCTCCTCCACGGCCTCGCCGAGGTCGGTCGATTTCTTCTTCAGCAGCGATATGATGAACCGCTTCACGCTGAACCGCTTCCGTATGCCGTGCAGGGCGCACACATGGCCCACTATCGAGTCAATCTCCCACAGGCAGCCGAAGCCGAGCCCGTAGGCCGCCGTGGTGGTGTGTGTCGCCCATCCGAGCGGCTCGAAGATGGCGAGTCCCATCACCGCGCCGAGTATGAGGTAGGTCACATAGTCCACGGCCTTGTTGCACGTCCGACGCCCCGCACGGCTCAGGCGGAAGTCCTCGTTGCGGTGCAGGCTCTCGCTCAGTCCGAACCAAAAGTCGGCCGTTATCAGCAGCACCACAAGCACGAGCATCCACCGCAAGTCGTAGAGCGCGCCCAGCGCCTCGTTGGCCATCGTGGAGATAACGAGCAGCTTCCCTCCGCTCAGCGCAGTCGTCCTCGTCATTTCCTCATTACCCCTTAGAGAAGTGCCACATGGCGAGCCACCCCAAGGCAAGCACGATGCCCGCTTGGTCGCACGCGAAGTCCTTCCACGACCAGTTGCGCGCATACACTTGGTCGCTCCACTCCTTTGTCACCGCGGCCACCTCGGCCGAATAGACCGCCGCCACCGCGCTCGTGGCGAAGTCGGCGCCTATGAGCGAGAGGAACGTGCCTATCGCCCCGCCGATAATCAGGCAGAGCACCAAGTGCTTCAGCCCGTCAATCCCGATTTTGCTCAATAACCAGTTCATATCCGTAAACCTTAAACATTAAACTTATCCTGCAAGGCGTTAATCTCAGCCCGTGCGGCCTCACGCTCGTTGCGCAGGGCCTTAATCTCCTCGGCGGTGTAGGGCAGTGCCTCGCCCACCGCCTGCGCCTCGGCAATCTTAATCACCTTGTAGTCGGTGCTCCGCAGAGCTTCCTCCAGCTCGGCAATGCGCTGCATCGCCTTTACCTCCTCGCTCGGCTCGCTGGGCTTGTCCTCAACGAGCACCCATCCCTCGGCTTCCATCTGCTCGGCCTTGGGGTTGAATATCTGCCGCCCGTCGGCGGTGTACAGCGGCTGCACGAAGCGCACGCCGCCTTTTTCGTAATGTGTTGCCATATAAATTAATAAGCTGTTAATTTCGTTAAATCTATATTTGCGTTGCTCATAGCCGTCTTGTAGGCGTCCATGTACTCGCTGGGCACATAGACTGTTGTGAGCGCGGCAGTTGCCATAAAGGCGTATTGAAAATCCACGGCCGATGGGTCAAGCGACCGTGGCATCTTCACAACTTTGAGCTTTGAGTTGTTGCGAAAGCACTCCGCCATTGTTGTGAGAGCTGTCGTGCATCCCCACCCCTCCATGTCTATAAGCTCGCTCGACGTCCAAGAAAAGCACCCTTTCATTGTTGTCACAAGCGGCACAGACCATGAAGCAATGCCGCTCAAGTCGGCTGGCACGCCTTGAAACGCGCGAAACAAAGTGGTGACGGCGCTTGTGTCAATGCCGCCGATGCCGCTCAATTCAGCAAGCGTGGAGCTGTTGTAAAAGGTCTGCATCAAGCGCCACAGGCCCGCGCCCTTCCACTCGCCGAAGTCAACGCTCGTCAGCTTTGAGCACTCGCTTGCGAATTGATACATGTCGGTGACGCCCACGTTGTCGCCAAGCGAGGCGAAAGATATAGATGTGACTGGTTGCTTATAAAAGCAGTTGTACAGCGAGCCGCCGCCGCTCTTGACGTGGCAGGCAACGTCGTGAGTGCCAGCCGTGAGTGCCACCGCCGTTGTCGGCGAGGCAAGCTTCACACCGTCAACGCTCACCCAGTCGATGCCTCCGCCGTTGCTATAAATGACCTTCGATGTGGTGGCTGCATCGGCTTGATATACGGCATGCACGCAGCCGTCTTTCGGCACAACTTTCTTGCTCAAAAAGCATAATCTTCTGAAAGCACTCATATCACGAAGCGAATTCGGCGGCAATGCCGCAGTTGTCAACAATGCTCACGATGTAACGCTTGCCCTCGGTGAAGCTCGGCGTGTAGGCCCACTTGACCGCGCTCGGGAAGCTAATCTGCGCGCTCGCCCCGCAGATGAAGTCGAAGCACCACTCGTCGGCTATCGAGCCGTGGGCGCTGAAGTCCGTGCCGTTTGTGCCGTCGCTGTAATAGATGACGTCCACTGAAAGGCAGGTGATGGCCGTCGCGCTCTTGTAGATGCGGTTGGGGTAGCAGTCAGGGAGCGTAATCTCGCCGCCCGTGCAGGCCACCACAGGGTAGTTGGCAAGCGTTCCCGTGTCGCCCTTGTCTCCCTTGGCGCCGTCGCTCACGAGGCGCATAGTGGCGATGTCCACCGCCTGCGCCGTGCTTCCGCTCTCCTGCGGGTTGCCGTCATAGAGAGTCACCGTCACCACCTGCCACGAGTGCGGGTCGACGGTAGGCAGCGTGGAGTAGTAGTTGTCTTGGAACAAGTTGCCGCTCTCGCAATGCACGCCTATGCGCCACCCGTCGGGCAGGCTGCTAAGCGTGGTTATCGTGCCGCCCTCGCTCTTGGTCACCCCCACCGACACACTCGTCGTGTCCGACTTGAAA
>CAVHWJ010000143.1:0-6748 GCA_963639565.1 uncultured Prevotella sp.
CGGTTTAAGGATAAAAGTTAGTACATTTGCAGGGCAATTCAATATCAAACGTAGAAACAGCTCGGCAAATGGACATCAGTACAGTAATCATGGTTATCGCCGTCGCCGCCGCAATGGTGGTGGTCGGTTTCGTTTTGGGCAACAAGGGGAAGGGCAAGAAAACCGACAACGCCGGACTGCTCGACAACCTGCGGCAGCAGATTTCCGACCTTAACGATAAGGCGAAAACCCTCGACGGCACAATCGCCCGGCAACTGGAGCAGATAAAGACCCTCACCTCGGAGCGCGACGTTCAGAAGGCGCACGCCGAAAACTACATCGCGCAGATTGCCGCGCAGAAAGAGAACTATGAACGCCAGATTGTCTCACTAAAGGAAAGCCACGAACGGCAGTTGGCCACACTGAACGAGAACGCCGAACAGACCGTCGCCACCGAAAGGGAGAGGAACGCCAAGAGGGAAGCCGAACTGAAAGCCACGTTCGACAGACAGGCGGCAGACCTGAAAGCCTCCTATGACAAGCAAATCGAGGAGATGAGGGAGTCGCAGGACAAGCAAATCGCGCTGGCGAGCGACGGCACGAAGAAGCAGATAGAGGCGTTGAGGCAGATGAACAAAGACCAGGTGGACAGTCAGCTGAAACTCATCAGGGAGCAGATGCAGACCACCTCGGAGGAGATACTCCGCCGCCGGCAGGACGAGCTGGGCGAGCGGAACAAGGAACAGGTGGAGAAAATCATCAGTCCGCTGCAACAGAGCCTGAAAGACATGCAGGAAGCCTTCGACAAGTCGAAGCAGCAGCAGAGCGAAGCCCTGACGCGCCTCGACGAGACGATAAAGATAAATATGCAGAAGAGCGCGGCCCTGGGCGAGACCGCCGACAGGCTGACGAGAGCACTCACGGGCGAGGTGAAGATACAGGGAAACTTCGGCGAACTGAAACTGAAGCAGTTGCTCGAAGACCTGGAACTGAAAGAAGGCGAGCAGTTCGACACGCAGGAGACGCTGAAAGACAAGGCCGGGCGGAGCGCGAAAGGCACAGACGGCAAGGGGCTCGTGCCGGACTTCATCCTGCACTTCCCCAACAACCGCCACGTGGTGGTGGACTCAAAGATGTCGCTCACCGACTATGAACGCTACATGAACGCCGAAGACGGCACGCCGGAGAAGACGGAATACCTGAAAGCCCACATCGCCAGCGTTAGGGCGCAGGTGAAGCGGCTGGCGAAGAAGGAATACACGAGGTATCTGCCCGAGGGCTACAACAAGTTGAACTTCGCCATAATGTACGTGCCTATCGAGGGCGCGCTGAACCTTGCCCTGCTCAACGACACCACGCTGTGGCGCGAGGCGTATGACGAGGGCGTGATGATACTTGGCCCGCAGACGATGTACATGAACCTGCGCGTTTTGGAAATGATGTGGACGCAGGTGAGGCAGCTGAAAAACCAACAGGCGATGATAGATGCCGCCAACACCGTGATAGACCGCGTGCAGGATTTCGGCATACGCTTCGACGACGTGGAGTCGAGCATGCACGACACCATAAAGAAGATAAACAAGCTGAAGATAACCACCGCCGACAGCGGCGCGAGCATCATAACGGCGGCCAAGAAACTGCTCAAGGCCGGGGCGCAGGAGAACAAGAAGAAGAAGTCGCTCGAGGAACTCGACAACTCCACTTTCCTTGAGGCAGAACCCACGCCGATGCTGACGCAAGAGACCGACGGCGCGGAGAAATGACAATAGAACGGAACAATACAAGAATACAACAGCCTTTATGACAGAAACATACAACAAAGAACAAGGCGGCGGCAACGGCGGCATGGTGCTGCGCACCGAAGGCCTGGTGAAGCAATACGGCAAGAGAACCGTGGTGAGCAACGTCTCAATCAACGTGAGGCAGGGCGAGATTGTGGGGCTGCTCGGGCCGAACGGCGCGGGCAAGACCACCTCTTTTTATATGACCACCGGACTTGTCGTGCCGAACGCCGGACACATCTACCTCGACGACAAGGACATCACCGACTACCCCGTTTACAAGCGCGCCCGCGCCGGCGTGGGCTATCTGCCGCAGGAGGCGAGCGTGTTCCGCAAACTCAGCGTTGAGGACAACATCATGGCGGTGCTCGAAATGACCGACCTGACGCGCAAGCAGCAGCTCGAAAAGCTCGAGACGCTGATAGACGAGTTCGCTCTGCACAAGGTGAGGAAGAACATGGGCGACAGGCTTTCGGGCGGAGAACGCCGCCGCACGGAGATAGCGCGCTGCCTCGCCATCGACCCCAAGTTCATCATGCTCGACGAACCCTTCGCCGGAGTGGACCCCATCGCCGTGGAGGACATCCAGCACGTGGTGTGGCAGCTGAAATACAAGAACATCGGAATACTCATCACCGACCACAACGTGCATGAAACGCTCAACATCACCGACCGCGCCTATCTGCTCTTCGAGGGCAGGATCCTCTTCCAGGGCAGTCCGGAGGAACTCGCCGCCAACGAGATCGTGAAGGAGAAATACCTCGGCGTGGATTTCGAGCTGAAGAAGAAGAACTTCCAGGAGGTGGACGAGAGGAAGCGGAGCCGCAGATGTTAAATTATTCTAATGTTTAGGTCTTTACACCTTTTATATTTAATTTTGCAAACCTCAAAACCCTTTATCGCCGTCTTTGCCGCAAGGTGACGGACGGGAAGATTGTGCGCTTGCCGCAGGGTTTGGCCACTGAATTATGAAATAACAACTAAAAAAACAAAGATAGCAGAAAATGAAGATTTCTTTTGAGAATCCAGATAAGGTGAACGGACTGTTGACCTTGACTGTTGAGACAGCAGATTTCCAGGACAGAGTAGAGAAAACTCTCAAGAACTACCGCAAGAGAGCCAACGTTCCGGGATTCCGTCAGGGAATGGTTCCCATGGGACTTATCAAGAGGCAGTACGGCGAGGCTGTGAAGGCCGAGGAAATTAACAAGATCATCGGCGAGGAGCTTTACAAATACATCAACGACAACAAGATAAAGATGCTGGGCGAGCCGCTGGCCAACGAGGCTCAGGCACCCGTGGACCTCGCAAAGGAAGCACCCTACGAGTTCAAGTTCGACATCGCCGTTGCCCCTGAGTTCAAGGCTGAACTCTCAGACAAGGACACGATTGACTACTATACTATAAAGGTGGACGACGACCTCGTGAACCGTCAGATAGACATGTTCGCCTCGCGCGCCGGCCACTACGACAAGGTGGAGGAATACCAGGCAAACGATATGCTCAAGGGCGACCTGCGCGAGCTTGACGAGAACGGCAACACCAAGGAAGGCGGCATAACGGTGGATTCAGCCGTGATGATGCCCGAATACATCAAGGTGGAAGACCAGAAGAAGCTCTTTGAGGGCGCGAAGCTGGGCGACATCATCACCTTCAACCCCAAGAAGGCATATCCCGAGAGCGACGTGGAGGTTTCTTCACTGCTGAAGATTACAAAGGAGGAGGCCGCCAACGTGACCGCCGACTTCAGCTTCCAGATTACCGAAATCTCACGCTTCGTGAAGGCTGAAATCAACCAGGAACTCTTCGACAACGTTTATGGCAAGGACGAGATCAAGGACGAGGAGACATTCCGCAAGAAAATCGCCGAGGGTCTCTCTGAGCAGCTCGCCAACGACGGCGACTACAAGTTCCTCGTGGACGTGCGCAAGTATCTTGAGGACAAGGTGGGCGCACTGACATACCCCGACGCGCTGCTCAAGCGCGTGATGCTGGCCAAGAACCAGGATAAGGGCGAGGAGTTCGTGGAGAAGAACTACGAGCAGAGCATCAAGGAGCTGACATGGCACCTCATCCGCGAGCAGCTCGTTGAGGCAAACGAAATCAAGATCAACGACGACGACCTGAAAGAGACAGCCAAGGAGGCAGCCCGCGTGCAGTTCGCTCAGTACGGCATGACAAACGTGCCTGAGGAGTATCTCGACAACTACGCAACGGAAATGCTCAAGAGGAAAGAGAGCGTGGACGCAATCGTGGACCGCAGCATCGACCGCAAGCTGACCGAGGCTCTGAAGAAGGTTGTGAAACTCGAGAACAAAGAGGCCAGCCTCGACGAGTTCAACGAAATGATGCAGGGCGAATAAAGATTTTTTTGATAAAAATCTATAGCATACTATAGAGGTTATCTGTTTTTTTACTATCTTTGTATAGGTAAAAGGCAGATAGCCTCTTTTTTTAATATATAAGAAACGCAAAATATGATTAACGATTTCAGGAAATACGCCACCGGACACCTTGGGATAAACGGCATGGCATTCGACGACGTGGTGAAGACACAGGCACAGTACGTCAATCCGTATATCCTCGAGGAAAGAACCCTCAACGTGACACAGCTCGACGTGTTCTCGCGCCTGATGATGGACCGCATCATCTTCCTCGGCACTGAGGTGAACGACTATACCGCCAACGTGCTTCAGGCGCAGCTGCTGTATCTTGACTCGGTGGACTCCGGCAAGGACATCTCCATATACATCAACAGCCCCGGCGGCAGCGTTACGGCCGGTCTGGGCATCTACGACACCATGCAGTTCATATCCAGCGACGTGGCGACGATATGCACCGGCATGGCGGCTTCTATGGCTGCCGTGCTGCTCGTCTCAGGCACCGAGGGCAAGCGTTCCGCGCTGCCCCACAGCCGCGTGATGATTCACCAGCCGCTCGGCGGAGTGCAGGGACAGGCTTCCGACATCGAGATTGAGGCGAAGGAGATTATGAAGTTCAAGAAGGAACTCTACACCATCATCGCCGACCACTCTCACACCCCGTATGACAAGGTTTGGAACGACTCCGACCGCAACTACTGGATGACCGCCGAGGAGGCGAGGGACTACGGCATGATTGACACCGTTTTGAAAAAGAAATAAAGGGAAATGGCTGACAAGAAGAAATCCCAGGAATTCTGCTTCCTCTGCGGCAGGAGCGAGTCGGAAACAGTGCTGATGATTACGGGGATGAGGGGCTGCATCTGCGCCGACTGCGTGATCGAGGCCAACAAGATACTCAAGACCGCCGGACTGACGGTCGACGACGATGATTTCCCCGACGCCGCCGTACCGGGAGGGAAGAAGCAGAAGGGAAAGAAATTCCAGACCAAGAAAGTGCCCAAGCCGCACGAGATAAAGGACTACCTCGACCAGTATGTCATCGGGCAGGACGAGGCGAAGCGTTACCTCGCCGTGTCGGTCTACAACCACTACAAGCGTCTCCAGCAGGAGGTGAAAGACGACGGCGTGGAGATTGAGAAGAGCAACATCATCATGGTGGGAAGCACCGGAACGGGAAAGACCCTGCTGGCGCGCACCATAGCAAAGCTGCTCGACGTGCCGTTCACCATAGTGGACGCCACGGTGTTCACCGAGGCGGGATATGTGGGCGAAGACGTGGAGAGCATCCTCAGCCGTCTGCTTCAGGTGGCTGACTACGACGTGGAGGCCGCGGAGCACGGCATCGTGTTCATCGACGAGGTGGACAAGATAGCGCGCAAGGGCGACAACCCCTCGATAACGCGAGACGTGAGCGGAGAGGGCGTGCAGCAGAGTTTGCTGAAACTCCTCGAAGGCTCCACGGTGAACGTGCCGCCGAAGGGCGGCAGGAAGCACCCCGACCAGGACTATATCCACGTGGACACCAAGAACATACTGTTTATCTGCGGCGGAGCGTTCGACGGCATTGAGCGCAAGATCGCGCAGAGGCTCAACACCCACGTGGTTGGCTACAACTCGGTGCAGAACACGAGGAAAATCGACAAGAAGGACTTGATGAAATACATCCTTCCGCAGGACCTCAAGTCGTTCGGACTTATCCCCGAAATCATCGGCCGCTTGCCGGTGCTCACCTATCTCAACCCCCTCGACAGGGACGCTTTGAGGTCGATACTCGTGAACCCGAAGAACTCCCTCGTTAAGCAGTACACCAAGCTCTTCGAAATGGACGGCATAAAGCTCACCTTCGACGAGGACGCACTGGACTTCATGGTGGACAAGGCCATGGAATACAAGCTCGGGGCGCGAGGACTCAGATCTATCGTGGAGAACGTGATGATGGACGCCATGTTCGACGTGCCGTCGAAGGAAGTCAAGGAGTTCAACGTCTCCCTTGACTATGCCAAGGCGCAGCTCGACAAGGCGCACCTCCAGAAGCTGGAGACTGAATAAGAGGCGGAACGCCCCCGCAAGGGGGCTTACCGTTACACATTACCATATAAAAGACACACAAAAAGGTATGTTGCCGCGGGGATTTCCCCCGGGGCGCGGCCTTTTAAAAGGAAACGAAACATTAGCTTGTGATATGATGAACGACGTTGATCTCACCGCAAAACTGAAACAGTATTTCGGCTTCGACAGTTTCAAGGGAGAACAGGAGAAGATAATACGCAACCTGCTCGACGGCAACGACACCTTCGTGCTGATGCCCACGGGCGGCGGCAAGTCGCTGTGCTACCAGCTGCCCTCGCTGATAATGGAAGGCACCGCCATAGTGGTGTCGCCGCTGATCGCCCTGATGAAAAACCAGGTGGACGTGATCAACGGCATGAGCGAGAAGACGGGCGTGGCGCACTATCTCAACTCGTCGCTCAACAAGGCCGCGATTGACCAGGTGAAGAACGACATCCGGTCGGGTCTCACCAAACTGCTCTACGTCGCTCCCGAATCGCTCACCAAAGACGAGTATGTGGAGTTTCTCAAAACAGTCAAGATTTCGTTCTACGC
>CAVHWJ010000144.1:0-6733 GCA_963639565.1 uncultured Prevotella sp.
TTGACTTTCAGCCAAGTCCGTAAGCCGTTATCAGAAGTAGTAAGCGGCAGAAATCTGCCATGCGTTGGCCTTTCCGTCGCCGACGCTCTCAAACACGTTTTCTGCCACGCCTTTCCACGTAGCCTCGCCCGTCTTTCCACAGGCGATGTTGTATGTCGCGCCGATTTCGAGGTGCTTGATCAAGGTAACGCCCAGACCAACGTTCACGCTGAAGTTTGACGACTTGAACTTGTAGTTGCCGTCATACAGGTTCACGTTTTTGTCGCCCACGTTGAAGCCGAACTGTGGGCCGGCAGCCACGTAGATGCCGGCGAGGTCGCCCAGTCCAAACGTGTAGCGCACGTTGATGGGGATGTTGATAGACTGCTGCTTGAGGTTCGTGCTCGTTTCGCTGACAGTGGAATTTGTCAGGTTCAACTTTGATTCGCGCTGGTCGTAGACCACCGAACCGTCGATGCCGAGACCCACTACGGGGAGGGTGAACTTTACCGACGGGCCGATGAAGAAACCTGCGCGGTTAGAGGCGTCGAGCACCTCGCTGTTCATCGACATGCTGGTGATGTTGAGGCCGCCTTTGAGACCGAACTTCACCTGGGCTTCCGACGGCATCGCTGCCATCATTCCCATTGCCGCGAGGGCGAGAGTAAGTGATTTTTTCATACCTAAGTTTTTTATAAATAATACCTATAAATGAATGGTTCATGTATATCAATGACGCTGGCGGCGCACCGAAACCCTTGCCGACGAAGAGCCGCCCGATGATGAAGACGACGACGACTTTGTGCGCGTCTTCTTGCTAACCGTGGTGCTCGACCCTCCGGCGCGGCGGTTGCGGCGCGCTTTCTTCGCGCCCTTCACGTTCTGCTGCGCCTTAGCCACGCTGTCGAGCGAATCCTTGAGCTGCTGGTTGCCCCACAGGTTCTTCTCGAAAGCCACAAGTTCGCCCTCGATGCGCTTCTGCTCCTTCGTCATGGCGGAGTCGGTCTTGCAATACTGCGCGAGCGTCTTGCCGAGCATATTGGTGGTCTTGTAGATTTTGCCGCGGTACATGTTCTTGGTGAAATAGTCGTCGAGCGTCATCGTGGCGGCGTTGTTAAGGTCGCTCGTCATGATGATCTGCTTGCTCAGATAGGGGGCAACGTCGTCGTATTTCACCCAAAACAGGGGGTACGTCTGCGGAGCGTCGCCGAAATCGTCCTCGCGCGACATGATAGGGCAGAGGGCTATCACCTTGGTGTGGAACGTGGCGGTGCGCTGGTCGTAGTAGGCGCACTCCTTCACGTAATACGACTTCACCTCCTTTGAGGGGATGTCGCTGTTGTCGATGTTGATGCCCTTGTCCTTCTTCTCGTAATAGATATGGTAGTTGTCGAGAAAGGCGAGCGGCTTGATCTTCGACGCGTCGTTGAAAGCCTCCGTGCCGTCGAGCTTGTATTCGTAGCAGTTTATCTTGCCTCTCATCATGAGTTTGAAGAGGTAGGTAAACAGGTTCATCTGCGAGCCAGACGGTTCCACGGGGTAATACAACCCGGCGTTGGCGTCTTCCATGAGGTCCACCGTGCGGTATATGTCGCGCCGCCACACCACGTCCTCTTCCATCTTCGCTGCCGCGGGATAAGAGATAAGGGCGCGCGTGGTGATGTTCTGCGCGTTGGATGCCTGTTGCTTGGCGGCCTGCTGCTGTCTGCGTGCCGCCGGCTGGGCGCAAACCGCTCCGGCGAGGAATGTGGCGATTGCCGCCATCAATATCTTCTTCATAATAGATGTTGTTTTCGTTGTCGTTTTATTTCACTATCACCTCCATCGACGAGGGCAGCGTGCGCGTTATGCCGTCGGGGCCCACCGCCGTGACGCGGCTGATGTAGAAGCGGCGGTTGCGCGAGAGTCCGCGGAACGCTTCTTTCTGCCTCTGCGAGAACTGCGCCCCCGAAGAAGCCATCGGCACCGCGTTGCCCATGTTGTCGAAGAACACCGTCTCGAAACTCAGCACCTTGAACTGAATGTCGAGCAGACCGTCGTCTATGGCGGCCTTCAGTCCGTCAGCCCCCATGAGCGAAGCCTTCGCCAGTCCGCCGCCGCGGTATCTGTTAGTTCCTATCGAGATATAAGCCGTCGGGTCGGGCAGTTTCCTCACGTGGAAAGTGAACTGCCCCACTTGCCGCGACTGACCAGTGGACATCGACATCACGTTGATTGTAACGTCCTTGCCCACCGCCGCCGGGCGCGCTATGTATTTGCCAGGACCCACGGGCTGCAGCGTTCCGCCGCTCATGGATGCCGACACCTTGTTGAGCGGCACGCCCGGGATGCTTATGCTTATGGGGTTGGAGTAGCCGGCGTAGAGCACGTTCATCAGGTCGGCCGAAACCGTCGCGCTCGGGTCCACCACCGAATATTTCTGCGAGAAGTCGCGGCGTATCACGTCGCCCCTGCCGTTCTGCATGGTGATATAGCCCGTGAGGTTGAAGTCGCCGGTCTTTCCCGTCACGATTTCGTAGGTGTTGTTGCGCAGGTTCATCTGTCTGCCGCCGATGTAAATCTGCGGCTGCTGCGTGGTGTCCACCGCCGCCATGACAATCTGGGCGGAGAACTTGTCGCCCCTCACGATAGTCTGGGCGTTGGGGATTACGAACGCACTGAGTTTGTTCACGCGGATGTCCTTCATGTCGATGTTCGACACGAGAGTGTGGAGCACCTCGCCCTCGGCATACCTCACGTCGCTCTGCAATTTTGTGAGGAGCGTCACGGCAGCCGCCACGGGCATGTCCTCGAACATATATTCCTGCCAGTTCTTGCCCAGGGCCTTGGCGTTCTTGGGCAGTTGGGTGGTCAGGTTGCTGGCTATTATTTTCTTCTGCGCCTCGTCCGCCACCATTGAGAGGATGCGCCCGCGGAAGGAGTTAATGGCGTCGAAGAGCTTTTTGCCTTTCCCCGTTCCCGGGGCGAGCATCACGTGGCTCGCCGCCTCGAGGTCTTCCTTCCTGTCGATGTTATGTATGTCGCCGTCGGCGCCGTCGGCCTCGCGCACAATCTCCACCTTGAGCTGCTGGGCGAAGTCATACAGTGAGTCGCTCATCTGCTTCACGGCAGTGGCTTTCTGGAACCACTCGCGCACCTTCTCGGGGTTGCTCTTCATCTGCTCCTCGAAGTCGCTATATATGTTTTTGTTCTCCTTCACCGCGTTGTCGGTGGTGCGCTGCAAGCTCTCGTCCACGATGGAGAAGCCGTCGAGCACCTGCGTCGAGACGTTCATCGCGAGCATTGCCATCAAGACGACATACATAAGGTTGATCATCTTCTGGCGCGGAGAAACACGTATTTTCTTTATTGCCACTTTTCTTGTTCTTGAATTTGGGCGCAACCCATTGTGGTGCGCCTTATATGTTATCAGTTAGCCCCGTTGCTTGCGGCAGCCCTCATGTTCACGGTCATCGCCTCGATCATGCGGGCGTAGATGGCGTTGAGCTGTTCTATCTGCGCCGCCATTTTGCGCGACTGCTCGTTGATCTGGTCGATAGTGCCGATCTGTGCGCTCGCGCCTTTAAGCTGCATTTCGTAGACCTTGCAGATGCCGGTGAGCGTGCGGTTGAGGTTTTCCATTTCCTCCGAGTCGCGCGTGAGCCTCATGCTCTGCTCCGAAACCTTCGAGAGCATTTCGGTGAGCTTGTTCAGCTCCTCCACGTAGTGCTCCGTGGCCTCCGACATTTCCGGCGACACCTGTTGCTGCTGCGCCACCCACTGGTTCATGTTCACCGCCGTTGCGGCAGCTGCCGCAGCCATACCTTCTGACTGTTCGCCGCCGTTTCCTGTTGCGGAAGTTGCACCGCCCTGCGCCGCGAACGCCACGTTTCCGGCAGGGATGCCTCCGCCGATGATTACGGTGCCTCCGCCGACGGGCGCGCCCTTTACGGCAGGGGCTTCCGTTTCAGCGTCGCCGTTCTCCGTCTCGCTGTCAAGCTCGTCCTCAAAGTCGTCGTCCTCCACGTGCGTGGGCAGTTCCTTGCCGTCGGAGGTCTTGTCGAACGGCCTGTCGAAGGCTGAGAGGAAGAACACGAAGATTTCCGTTCCCATTCCGAGGAACAGCATGAAGTTAGCTCCCGGCAAGTGCGTCAGTTTGAAGAGCGTACCTGCGATCACGATAGACGCTCCCCAGCTGTAGGCGTAGTTCATGAACGTCTGTCCGGGAACGCTGTCCAACCACTTCTGCAAGCGGTAAATCACGTTATATTTGCTGTATTCAGTCATTATTTTTTCTTGCTTCCTTTTTGTTTGGTACTTGTTGTGCTTGCGAGGCTTCTCACGCATCTGAACCCGATGTAGCTGCGCGGCTGGTTCTGGTATTCCCACGTGCGCCATGCCGAGCGGATGAATGATTCGGGGTCTTTCCACGAACCGCCCCTCACGCTCTTCTTCTTCATCTTGTAGGGGTCTTCGAGCGCGGCGTTATAAGAGAGTTCCGGGTTGAGGTCGTTCATCGCCGTCACTCCCGCTTCGGTGTATATTGTGCTTGTCCACTCCGCCACGTTGCCGGCCATGTCGTAGAGACCGTTGCTGTTGGCGGAATACAGTCCCACGCGGCTCGTGATGAGGTTTCCGTCGCGCGTGTAGTTGCCGCGGTCGGGCTTGAAGTTGGCGTAGAAGCATCCGCGGTCGTTCTTCACGTCCTGATTTTCCCATGGGAACTCTGTGCCGTCCTTGCCTCTTGCTGCGAACTCCCATTCCGCCTCTGTGGGCAGACGGTAGCGTTGCAGATAGCGCGCCGCGCCGCCCAGCCCCTTGAGCAGATAGTCGGTGCGCCATGCGCAGAAGGCGTTGGCCTGTTCCCACGTCACGCCCACCACGGGGTAGTCATTGTAAGTGGGGCTGCTGAAATAGAGCCTCATGTAAGTCTCGTTGTCGGAATTGGTAAAGTCGTTCACCCAACAGGTGGTGTCGGGGTACACATTAACTATATAGGTGTTGAGGAAGTCCCACGGCCCGCTCAACTGGCGGTTGATGGTCTGCCTTACGATCCTTCCCTCGTCGTCGATATACGCCGTGTCCTTTGAAATCATCACCACCTCGTCGGGGTTCGCCTTCACGTCGGTGTCGAGGTTGCGCTCCTCGGGGTTGAGGCGGTTGCGGCGTTTGGCTGCCGTCACGTAGTCGTAAATCTCGTAGCGGTAGTTCATCTGGCTCGCGTCGAGCATCTTCTCTCCCGTCACGGGGTTCGTCACGTAGAGGCTCTCAATGGCGCGCTTCTCGTCCTCGTTGGGCTTGCGCGGCAGGGACTTCTTCCAGTTCAGGTGGGGTGTCACGGGGTCGCCGTTCTTGTCTTCGGTAATCATATACGACTCGTCGCCGCCGTAAGCCGGGTCGGCAAGCCGCGTGCGGAGGATAGAGTCCCTCACCCAGAACACGAACTGCCTGTATTCGGAGTTCGTTATCTCGGTGTCGTCCATCCAGAAGCCGTCCACTGAGATTTCCTTCACCGGTGTCTGCACGCCCCACAGGCTGTCGCTCTTCTCGATACCCATCTTCAGCGAACCCCTCTTCACGAGGGTCATGCCGAAGGGCGTGGGCTCAGAGAATCCCTTTCCGCCACCCGTTCCGGTGAGTTCGCCCCCGCGTCCCGATGATGCGGCCTTTCCGCCGAAACACCCGGTGAGGGAAACCGCCATTGCCATGACGCAAAGTGCTATAATACTTTTCTTCATCTTCATCATTTAATGTCGTAAACGCTTTTATTTTTCGCTTTGTTTGTCTTAACGTTCTGTCTTTATAATATCCTCACGCTCTTGTGCTTGTTCTTGCCCTTCTTGAAGAGGTTGAGGTTGGTCTGGTAGCCCACGGAGAGTTCGTGGCTTCCGTTGCCCACGCTGATTGCCGACGTGTACACCTCGTAGCTGTAGCTCAGGTTTATGCCGTGGAACCTGCCGCCGATGATTGCCGTTACGGAGTTCGTGGGGGAGTAAGACACGCCGGCGTACATCATCTTCTTGTCGTTCGTGTAGACCACCCTCGCCGTTACGTCTGCCCTGTAAGCCTTGCCGTCGGTGCGCACGAGCAGCGAAGTGGGTATTGTAACAAACGGAGATCTGAGCTTAATATTGTATCCGCCCGTCAAATAATATGTCGGGTCGATTTTCAGCTCGTTTGTCTCGCCGAGCTGCACGAGGGGCGCGGTGAGGTGCTGCGCCGACGCTCCCACGTACCACCTGCCGTGGGTGTAGTACAGTCCGGCGGCCAAGTCCATCGCGCTTCCGTTCACGCTCGACTTGGTGAACGCCGGGTCGCTGGAGTCCTCGAGGTCAATCTTCGAGCCGTCGAATTTCTCGCTGAGGAAGCCGAACTGCACGCCCGCGCTGATCATTCCGCCGAAGAGTTTGTGCTTGTAGGCGTATTGGAGTGCGATGCGCTGGTGGGTGAAGAGGCCAATCTGGTCGTTGAGCAGCGAGAGACCCGCGCCGTGGTAAGCCCCGATGAGGTAGAACGGCATGTCGGCGCCGAGGTACATCGTGCGCGGGTTGTTCTCAAAGCCCGCCATACTGATGTTGTAAGCCCCCGCCACGTTGAGTTTCGACTCCTTGCCCACCGCCGCGGGGTTGAAATACGGCTCCAGTTCCCAGTAGTGGCTGAACGACACGTCGTATTGCGCTCTTGCCCCGAGGGAGAAGACCGTGGAGAGTATATATAATATGTATAAACGTTTAAACACGCCCCTATAACGTGACTTTACCTTATTTATTGTGCG
>CAVHWJ010000145.1:0-6708 GCA_963639565.1 uncultured Prevotella sp.
GCTATTTCCAAAAGGGACTCAGTTTCGAGCAGAACGCCGACCGCATCCTCTTCGGACCCAAGCCGCGGCTTAGGGACGAGTTCAACAGGCTCTTCGCCGCAATCTTCAACAACCCGGAAGACTGCAAAAAGGTGGTGCGGCTTCTTGCCACACGCCACTCGGGCTTCACACGGGAGGAAATCAGCGCGGCCACGGGAATACCGTCGGGCGGCGGACTGTCAAACACGCTTGCTGCACTGTGCGAAAGCGATTTCATCGTGCGCTACACGCCATACGGCAAGCCCAAGAACACGGTATGCTTCAAGCTGATAGACAATTTCTGCCTGTTCTGGCTGAAATATGTGGAGCACCACGCAAAGGACGCGAGTTTCATGACCGACAACTGCACGGCGGACATCATGCGGGCGTGGCACGGCGTGGCCTTCGAGGAAGTGTGCTGGCAGCATATCGCCCAAATCAAGCGGTCGCTCAGTATCGGCGGCGTACAGGCTGACATTTCCGCATGGAGCGTGAAAGGCGACGACGGAAAGGATGGCGTGCAAGTGGACTTGCTGATATTGAGAAACGACAACGTGGTGAACCTGTGTGAAATGAAATTCGCGAGCGCGCCTTACGTCATCAGCAAGGAGGAGGAAATGCGTCTGCGCCACCGCCTTGACGCCCTGAAAGCCACCCTGTCGCCCAGGCAGACCGTCCACCTCACCATGATAACCACCTACGGCGTAGCGTTCGGCAAACATTCCGGCATCGTGCAGAAAGAAGTGAAGATGCAGGATTTGTTTGAGTGAGGCGGTGTCCGTGTGCCTCGACATGAGCCAATAATACGCATAAATCAAGAGAAACGGAAGGAAACAATTGTGCTGGGTAAAGGCGACAATGGTGCTCGCAATGCCTATCTCTCGACAAGTTCGCCCAAGGTCTTCATGCCAATGAGGTGGACAGCTTGTTTTCGATAGACCAAAAGAAGGAACAGGAGAAAGAACAGGCTTACCAAACGAAAGAAAGGTTTGAGATGGTTTCCATCCAGTTGCAAAACACGGTTTTCTCGAAGAGCGAAAGTCGCATGTTCGGCTTTGTGTTTGGCAAGGCCGACTCCAAAGGCAGAGGCAAGGGTGCTTTTATCGATGAGTATTCGGGCGCAGTGGAAAAGTTCCGCTATCAAATCTCTGACTACACCGAGCAGTTGGAAATCCGTCCCAACAATGGTGGCGAAAGCAAGACCGTTACTTTCGGTAACGGCGTAATCTGGGTGGATGGCGACGGCTACAAAGCCTTGTATGGTGAAGATAAATACAATGGGCTGAAGAAATACATATAACTTTTTCTCTGAATATAAGATAAACTGTGTCAAACTATTTTTACTGTAGCTTGACACAGTTTATCTTACACTCTTCGCAAGAGAAATGACGAAGCCATTGCATTATGCTAATGTTTCTGTATTCCAGTATCTCAGCAAGTTTTCTCTGATACACTCCATTACAACAGGAAACTCGATCTGTTCTTTCCAACGTATCTTCTTGAGGAATGCTCTCCACCAAATATTGCGCGTCGGATTTGTGGCGAAATCATTAGTGAAGAGTTTCATTCCCTCGAAGTAAGTGGTGTTTCTGTTCTTGAATGTACTGACAATAGCTTCCGCAAGTAACGTGCGGTCTATGTCATGGTATGTGAACAACTGATAGACATCGAAGAAATCTCGTCTCCGAAACCAATGTCGATGGAAATCTGTTGAACGATAGTGTCCAAATGAGCCGTCATCTTTACACAGGTGCCGGGATATATCCGTAACGATAAATCTGTCGGTATATTTTGTTGTTGTAGCGTGACTTTAGCTTTCTCGCAAATTCGCTAACTTATCGGATTATAACATGTAATGAGTTTTATGCATAGTATTGGCCTAATACTTTATCCCGAAATAATCGAGCAGGGTCTTGTAGTTGTCTTGGGCGGTGAGGCAAGTGTCGGTAAGGTAGCCCGGCAGACGGGACCATTCGCGCAAGCCGCGGTAGTAGAACATCTTTAGCTCGTCTGTGATGATGAACGGTACGATGCCGTGGTTCAGACATTCCTTGAACATTATCAGCCGGTCCACACGGCCGTTGCCGTCCTGAAACGGGTGGATGCTTTCAAAACGATGGTGAAAGTCGAGGATGTCCTCAAATGAAACGTCCGCCTTGCCCCTGTATTCCTTCAGCAGTTCCCTTATGGCCTTGCCCACGAGTTTTGGCTCTACGGTCTCGATACCGCCCACCTCGTTTGGCAGACGCTTGTAGTCACCCACCGCAAACCACGGCCTGGAGGCATCCGACGTGCCGGATTTCAACAATCCGTGCAGCCGCTTTATAATAGTCTCGGTCAAAGGGTCTTTGGCATGGTCGATGATGAAATCAATGCAGCGGAAATGGTTTGTCGTTTCGATGATGTCGTCCACCCTAACTGCCTCGTCCGTTATGCCGATAGTGTTGGTTTCAAAGATATAGCGGGTCTGCTCTTTTGTGAGACGGCTTCCCTCCATGTGGTTGGAGTTATATGTCAGGTCAATCTGCGTGCGGTGGTAAATGCCGCCTCTCAGCCTACATTCTTTCTGCTCTTTCAGCATACGCAGGAGAGGTGTCTCTTTTTCTTTTGTCCGTGCGTTTTTCCTCGTCGGCAACGGTGCGTCGGAAGGCACATTCCATGTCTTCCCCATCAACACCGCCCCGGGGATTTTCCCTTGCACACAATAATTGCGCACAGTCCTTTCCGCCAGTCCGTGTGCCTCCGCATATACTTTCGTTGAAACAAACTCCATAAATTATCGGCATAAAAAACGATTGTCCTTTGCAAAGATACGCATTTTCTTGCCGATAGCGGCAAGGTTATAGCGAGGATTTATGTGAAAATGGATGTGTGGCAGTATACGGATGATGTTAATCAAAGGAAATCCGCACACGACTTTCGTTCATTTTCCGTATCTTTGTGGCGAATAACAAAAGAAAGGAAGAACTATGCTGCTACAAGACGAGAACTATATCCGCTTTGACTGGGCGATAAAGCGTCTCCTGCGCAACAAGGCCAACCACGCTGTGCTGGAAGGTTTCCTCTCCACGCTCATAGGCAGGAAGATAAAGATACAGAAATTCCTTGAGAGCGAGGGCAATCAGGAGGACGAGGATGACAAGTATAACCGTGTGGACATACTGGCGGAGTTCGAAGACGGCGAACTGACCATCGTGGAGGTTCAGAACAACCGCGAACAGGCGTATTTTCACCGTATGCTCTACGGCGTGTCTAAGGCCGTGACGGAATATATCGGACTTAACAACCCCTACGACCAAGTGCGCAAGGTGTATTCCGTGAACATCGTGTATTTCGACTTGGGGCAGGGGGCTGACTATGTTTATCACGGCAGGACAGTTTTCCGCGGTATGCACGAGCCGCACGACACCTTGAAGCTTTCCAGCCGCCAGAATGAAAAGTTCTTCGGCGTGAAGGAAACGGACGTTGAGAAGCGCAAGGATGCCGACGCAATCTTCCCCGAATACTACGTCTTGCGTGTAAACGACTTCGACAAAGTTTCTAAAGACCCTCTCGACGAATGGGTTAAATTCCTCAAAACCGGCAAGATAGATGCCGACGCCACCGCCGCAGGACTGCCCGAGGCCCGCGAATGTCTGCGTGTAGACAACCTTTCTGCGGCAGACAAGCAGTCGTATGTCCGTCACATGGAGGCCGTGCGCCACATGCGCAGCCTGTTCGACACCAGCCATGATGAGGGGTATGAAGAAGGCCTTGCCGCTGGCGGATTGAACAGGGCTATTGCCATTGCACGCAACCTGAAGAACTTGGGACTTGCTACTGAACAGATTATCGCCGCCACTGGACTATCAGAAGAACAACTGAAAGAGATTTGACACATACGCAGAAATCCCTCCCAAAAGATGAATGGCACTTTTGGGAGGGATTTGGATTTAGCGGTTGTCGTATGGTCACTTGGAAACTTCCCGGACAAAAAGATTGCTCGACTTGATGGAAGACCTGCCCTGTATCGTCGCATCTACACAATTTATGTCCATGGCGGTAGCGTATTCTTTTTTCTCCACGTCAGTCGTTGAACTCCAATAATAAGTTGAACCCCGGTAAGGTATGAGTGGCAGAAAAATACTGTTGCCGTTGTTGCCCCTTACAATGTATCCCTCAGTTCCTTGATACATGTAAGTGTGTTTCCATGTACATTCAGACCAGAGTTCAGCCCATTGGTCGTATGTTGGCGCAGAAAGTTTCTTGTCAGAGATGTCAAACCAGTTTGCCATGGTTCCTGCATCTTGTGGAGAAGCCGCTCCATAGTTGGCTACACTCCATTTCGTTCCAGATGAAAGCCCAAGACCAATGTAACCGGATGGGGTTACTTGTTTCGTGGTAAACGACTTGATGTCACCCAAGACACATTTTCCATTTATACTGGTATAGCCGCAACAATAGTATTTTGTATTGGGGGCTAAAGCCTCAAAGGTGGCTTTGTTTCCTTTTGGGTCGCAAGACTCATAGATTGTATGCCAAATGCTGTCTTTTGTCAGCCTTGACTTTGACGCACTTACTGCGATGTAATACATACATTGATTCAAATCGGCTGCGTCCGCAGTCGGTTTGGATGAGTCAATAATATACGTTATATCCGTACTGGTATAGGACGGATATACTTCACAGTCTATAACGGCGTTGCTTGTTATTTCTTTTGTCGTAAACGAACGTGTTTCCCCATAGCGGTAAATATCATCGTCTCCCAGCACGTAAGTTCGGAAATAGTATGATGTCCCGGGTGTAAGGCCGCTTATCCCTATCACAAACACGTCTCCTGTAAGCAACTGTTGTGTTTTCTTCCTTTGCAAGTGGGTCGCGTCGCTCATGTCAGATACCGAGCTGTACTCAATGCCTATTTCTTTACTCTTTACCGATGAGGGCAATTTGTCCAGATTGACATATCCGCTTATTCTGGCATAAGCCATTCCATATCCAGACGCACCTCCTGTGACAGCTACGTCTGTCTTGTTCTTCCCGTTGTCGTATTCATCGCTATTCATGCCAGTGTCGTTGCTGCCACCACAGCCGGACAGAATCATTGTGCATAAAATAGCAAGCATCAGAAATACATTCTTTCTCATAGCGTTTTGCCGGTATGGCTCACCAAGTTCCGTATAAACAAAATGTTACACATAAAAAAGACGTGGGAGTCTTCACTTGCTTATCCTGCTTTCAGGCTCTCGCATTGCCTTTCCTAAGGATAAGCAACGCGACGAGCCCACGCCAAGAGATATTATGCAGAATGCCCTTAGGGCATAGAGATAATACACCTTAACATGGACGTTCCGTTGCTGTATCTTCTTAGGAAATTCAAATTTGCGAGATTTGAAAGCAGAAGATAACGCTTGTAAACGTCCTTCCTGAATCCTTCGACTGCGGATTACACGTAACCCATTGTCTCTGAACTCAATTCCATCGATGTCTTGACTTGTCAGCCACGAATGGCTGAACCGTCGCTGCAAATGTAGGGAATATTTTTTACATGAACAAAATTTTACAGCCTTATCGTGTAAACTTTTATCGGCATACGGAGAAATTTTATTGCGTTCAAGATAAATCCGCACACAACTTTCGTTCCTTTTCCGTATCTTTGTGGCGAATAACAAAAGAAAGGGAGAACTATGCTGCTACAAGACGAGAACTATATCCGCTTCGACTGGGCGATAAAGCGGCTCCTGCGCAACAAGGCTAACCACGCCGTGCTGGAGGGGTTCCTCTCCACGCTCATCGGCAGGAAGATAAAGATACAGAAATTCCTTGAGAGCGAGGGCAACCAGGAGGACGAGGATGACAAGTATAACAGGGTGGACATACTTGCGGAGTTCGAGGATGGCGAACTGACTATCGTGGAGGTGCAGAACAACCGTGAACAGGCGTATTTCCACCGTATGCTCTACGGTGTGTCGAAAGCCGTTACGGAGTATATCGGACTTAACAACCCTTACGAAAAAGTCCGCAAAGTGTATTCCGTGAACATCGTCTATTTCGATTTGGGACAGGGGGCTGACTATGTTTATCACGGCAGAACCGTTTTCCGCGGTATGCACGAGCCGCACGACACCTTGAAACTCTCCAGCCGCCAGAATGAAAAGTTCTTCGGCGTAAAGGAGACTGACGTGGAGAAGCGCAAGGATGCCGGCGCAATCTTCCCCGAATACTACGTCCTACGCGTAAACGACTTCGACAAAGTGTCGAAAGACCCCCTCGACGAATGGGTTAAATTCCTCAAAACAGGAAAGATAGATGCCGACGCCACCGCCGCCGGACTGCCCGAAGCCCGCGAATGTCTGCGTGTAGACAACCTTTCAGCGGCAGACAAGCAGTCGTACGTCCGCCACATGGAGGCCGTCCGCCACATGCGAAGCCTGTTCGACACCAGCCATGATGAGGGGTATGAAGAAGGTGAGTCTGTGGGTCTTGCCAAAGGTCTTGCCAAGGGTCTTGAGAAAGGCCGTGCCGAAGGCGAACTGAACAAAGCCATTGTCATAGCACGCAACCTGAAGAACTTGGGGCTTGCTACTGAACAGATTACTGCCGCCACCGGACTTTCAGAAGAACAGCTGAAAGAGATTTGACCTGGCTACAATATTCGTCGCAGCGGCTCAATGTCCTTTCTTCCACGCCACAGGATAATAAGCGAGCCGTGGG
>CAVHWJ010000146.1:0-6704 GCA_963639565.1 uncultured Prevotella sp.
TATTGTTAAAATCGGAAATTCGTTTAAGAAATGTAAGCAAATGTCTAATTTATTTTGTAATCAGAAACTTTTATCGCTATATTTGCAACGCTAAAACGAAAAAGCGGATAACAGCGTACGGCAGAAGACAAACGGACACGTACGGCGAAAAAGAAAGAGAGTTGATATCAGTCCACAAACCATCAAAGAAAGGACAGCTATGAAGAAAATGAGTGTTACACTGGCAGCCCTGGCAGTCGCCGCGACAGCAAGCGCAGACGATTTCCCCTACCTCTCGTTCGAGACAACAGGGGGCGAAGTGGTGTCGGTGGGTGTTGAAAACCTGGAGATGACCGTGGCGGACGGCAAACTGACCGTAACGGCGGCGGACGGCACAAAGGAGTTCGCCGTGGCGGACCTCAGCCGGATGTTCTTCTCGTCGGTGCCGGCCGGCATCAGCGAAATCACGGCGGCGGACAGCGGAAAGAAGAAAGTCTACACCGTGTCAGGAACATACGTGGGGAGCTTCGGCTCCGCGGAGGAGATGAAAGCCTCGCTCGGCAGCGGACTGTACATCGTAAAGGATAATAACAACACAACAAAAGTCACGGTAAGATGAAAAAGGCACTGATATTGATGGCGGCCGCGACGACGGCGATGACCGCGGCGGCGCAGACACTCAACGTGGTGGTGGGCAGCGTGACATACGCCATTCCGGCGAGCCAGGCCGGCGACATGACATACAGCGGCGGCGAACAGCTCACGGTGATGGGCAAGACGATACCCACGGCGAGCATCACGAGGATGTATGTGGACAACACGACAGTGACCGACAACACTGTGAACGTGGCATACAGCGGCACGGAAGCCACCGTGACAGTGGCGGGAAACATTGCGCAGTATATTGAACCTGAGGTTTCCGGCGCACACGTGAGCATAACGCAGAGCAGCCTTGTGGGCGACGACACATGCGGCGAGATAACATACAGTCTCTCGGGAGAGTCCACAGACGGCGAGTTCACCATGAACGGCAGCTACAAGGCCACGGTGGAACTGCGCGGACTGACGCTCACCAACCCCTCGGGCGCACCGCTCAACATACAGGACGGCAAGCGCATCGAACTGAGCGTGAAGAAGGACACGGAGAACACGCTGACCGACGGCGCGGACGGTTCGCAGAAGGGATGCCTCGTTTGCAAGGGACACCTTGAACTGAAGGGCAAAGGCACGCTCAACGTCTACGGCAACACGGCGCACGCCATTTACGCCAAGGAATACGTGGAGATGAAAAACGCCACGGTGAACGTGCTCTCGGCAGTGAAAGACGGACTGAACTGCAACCAGTATTTCCTCATGGAAAGCGGCGCGCTGAACATATCGGGAGTGCAGGACGACGGTCTGCAAGTCTCCTACAAGGAAGACGACGAGACGGCGCGCGAGGCTGAAGACACCGGGTCGATAACGATTTCCGGAGGTACGTTCACCGCCAGCGTGACGGGAACGGCAGTCAAAGGTCTCAAGGCCGACGGCGACATAAACATCACTGACGGCACGGTGGACATCACCACCACCGGCGGCGGAAAATGGGACGAGGACGACGCGAAGACAAAGGCCGCCTCGTGCATCAGCTCCGACGGCAACGTGGTGATCGGCGGCGGAACGCTCACCCTGACCAGCAGCGGCAGCGGCGGCAAGGGAGTGAACTGCGACGGAGAGTTCACCATGAACGGCGGCGACGTGACGATAAAGACCACGGGCGGGATGTACGCCTACGTGAACGGCACGGAATACACTAACTACACCGACAACACCGACCGGCTGACGAGCGACCAGAAATCGTCGTCGAAGGGCGTGAAGGCCGACGGCAACGTGACGATAAACGGCGGGACAATCAACGTGACCACCACCGGCAACGGCGCGGAGGGCATAGAGAGCAAGGCCGAACTGACGATAAACGACGGCACGATAGTGTGCGCCACATACGACGACGCGATCAACTCATCGAGCCACATGTACATCAAGGGCGGCGACATCACCGTGGTGGCAAGCGGCAACGACGGACTCGACTCCAACGGCAACATGTATATCATGGGCGGAACGATACGCGCCTTCGGCACCACGTCGCCCGAGTGTGGCATCGACGCCAACGAGGAGGAGGGCTACTCGGTGATATTCACCGGCGGAACGCTGCTCGCCGTGGGCGGAGGCAACTCAGTGCCGAGCACGTCGGAATCCACGCAGCCCTACGTCAGCGGCAATATGAGCGTGACGGCGAACCAGGAGATCACGCTGAAGAGCGGCGACACCACACTCGCCACGTTCACCGTGCCGAGCAACTACTCAGCCTCATCGGGCGGCGGACCGCGCATCAGCGCAGCACCCGGCGGCGGTGGCGGCTGGGGAGGCGGCGGAAGCAGCGTTCTCGTGAGCTGTGCCGGACTGACATCGGGAAGCAGCTACACGCTCACCTGCGGGTCAAGTTCCTCAACGGTTACGGCAACGCTTACAGGCTCGTCTTCGGGCGGCGGAGGCGGCAGACCGTGGTAAAACCGCCAGACTGACGAAAAAAAAAAAAACGGCGAAAACCGTAAAAATTCCGTCGAAAGAATTAACTTTGCAGAGAAATATAGGTCTAAAGAATGAAATAATATATTGATTGGATAATGTTGGTATGTAGAGCAAAACATTTTTTTGCTCTGAAAGGCAGTCGCTCTCGTGAGAAAGTGGCTGTTTTTTTATTGTGCCATATTTGCATATCTCACGATTTTTTGCGAATATTGCATGAAGAAAAGAAAACCCGTGCGGCATCATCCGCCAAAAGAAAAAAAAAGAAAAGGAATGAGAAACATAGCAAGAGCAATCGCCGCGCTGCTCCTCGCCGCCACGGCGGTGACTGCCGGCGCGCAAAAGAAATTCGAACTGAACCTGTGGGCTGACGGCGCGCCAAACGACAACGGCGACACACAGGACACGGCAAAGGTAATGGTGTATCTGCCCGAAGAAAGGGAGGCGACAGGCAGGGCCGTGGTGATATGCCCTGGCGGCGGTTACAGCCACCTATCCATCGACAACGAGGGGAAAGCCTGGGCGCCGCTGCTAAACAGCATGGGCATCACCGCCGTGGTGCTGAAATACCGTATGCCGAACGGCAACCGCGAAGTGCCGGTGAGCGACGCCGAAGAGGCAATGAAACTCGTCAGGCGCAACGCCAAGGCGTGGAACGTCAGGGAAGACCAGGTGGGTATAATGGGCTTTTCGGCCGGGGGGCACCTCGCCTCAACCCTCGCCACGCACTCCAAGGGCGAGGCGAAGCCGGATTTCCAGATACTCTTCTACCCCGTGATAACGATGATGCCCGACATAACCCACAAGGGGAGCCACGACAATTTCCTTGGCTCCAACGCCAAGAAGAAGGACGAGAAGGAATACAGCAACGACGCCCAAGTGTCGCGCGCCACGCCGAGGGCTTTCATAGCCCTTTGCGACGACGACCACGCGGTGCTGCCCGCCAACGGCGTGAACTACTACACGGAACTTTACCGCCACGACGTGCCGGCCACGCTCCACGTCTACCCCTCGGGCGGACACGGCTTCGGCATGAAGGAGGGTTTCAAGTTCCACGCCGAAATGCTGCTGGAGCTGAAAGCGTGGCTGAGAAATTTCTGAAAAGGGGTATGTACCGTTTCAAAAAGCACTAAACGCCGGGATAGCCACAGTCCAGTCGCCAACATTCAGGACTGTGACATCCTTTCGTTTTTACCTTTCCAGATAAAATACACAAAACCTTAAACACCTATCAAGCAAGACCTTAAATCAGGAAACTAAAAAAAAACAAAAATACGCTACGCGCGTTATTTGAACAAACTAAAAAAAAACAAAAAAGGCGAGAGTACCGACATTCGCTCATTTTCATAATTTTGCAGTGCAGTAACATTATTCACATCCCCATAAAACATTAAAAAGAAACTTTTATGAAAAGACATCTGCTCATTTTGTTGATTTCGGTCCTGGCCATCAGCACGCACTCACAAGAAATAGAATATCTTGACTTTGCCGAATACGCCAATTACGACAACGGAGTTTTTTCTTCGGAACAGGCAAAGCCGCACCGTATTTCATCCAAACGCGGCGGAAAGATAGATATAAGCTACGAAGGGGAAACACTACCCGACACACTCAAAACAGCCATAGATGCCGCACGGGAAGTCTGGCGCGACTATATGGGAATAGGTGACAACCTGAACCTGAGGATAAAATACGCAAGCACGGCCGGCGAAGACATCAACGTAAACGTGGCATACACGAGAATGCCGACAGACGGCCTGAGCTATCCGCTGCCACTGTACAGGAGCGTCACGGGAAACCGCGCACAGCCGGACGAGGCAGACGCCATACTGACAATAAACTCTTCTGTGGAATGGTGCAGCGGATTGGGCCGTAGCGGCAACCACAGGAAACTACTGCCAGCGATGATAAAATGCATAGGTAGGTGCCTGGGCTATGGCTCTTCGGTAAAGAGAGACAAGCGGGGCAACCTCTATACGCTGAAAAACGGCAAGAGCGTTTTCGACAACCTCCTTTTCACGGAGGACGGGACAAGGATGGCGGAACTGGACAACAACATGACACAGGCGATGGAGAATTTCGCACAGCAGGAATGTGGCTATGTCTACGCGCTGAAGAAAGAACCGGAATACAGGATTTACGCCCCCAAGAGCTTTGACGAGAACCTGTCCCTGAAATATTCCGCCGACGAAAGTTCCTCTATGTTTTACGGCGAGCAGAATGTCTCTTCCCTGACGATAGACAACACGACCTTGGATATTCTGAACAGCCTGGGGTGGAATTATGAAAAGAGCAGCCAGACGATAGAGATAAGATGCGACGACATTGACGAGACAGGGATAACGTCGGCATACAGTCCCCACACGTTCTACATAAAGACTAACTCCGGCAGCGTCTCCGCCCACAAGTGGACCGTGTCGCTTCCGCTCAAAGACGGAGGATATGAGTATATTACATCCACGGATGAAAGACTCGTCGTGCCGGCACTGACAGACGAGGGAAAATACGCACATTCGCTCGAAGGCGACATAAGGGCGACGGTTTCATTTTCCGGCGTACTGTCAGGCAAGGACGTTTTCTGCGAATACGGCCTCACCTTGGAACTGAAACCGCACATACTGTACGCAAGGATTTCCTCCTGCACTCCGTCAAAAGCGGATAAGACATATAACGACTTCATCATTGACGTGCGCTATGAAGGCAGCCATAGCGTAGAGGCGTACGCCACAGAAGAATACGGATCCTTGGTAAAGACAGACTATTCCGACGTTCCGTTTTTCACGAGAATCAGGTTTTACGATATTGACTCATACGGCAAAGCCACATTCACGATACGCGTAGAAAACAAATACGGCTACGACGAGTGCAAAGTAGAGCAAGAGGCGACCGATGACCATAAGCCTACAAAGCCGACATTGGAAGACGTGAAATTCGTGTACAACGATTTCGACTACGACCTCCTGAGATTTGACGACAAAGCAAGGTTTGAGGTGACGCTCCACTGTGAACGCGCCAAGACGTTTATCACGAAAAGCGTGCAGGACATAGCTGCCGTTACCGGTGACACATACATTTATTACGACAGTAATCCCGAAACGGAAGCCCTGGGAGGCGACCGTTACAAGTTGTCTGTCATGTTCGATTTCGACATTGACATATATTTTTACGGCAGCAACGATTACGGGAGATCTGTAAGCAGCGACTCAATACACGCCAACGACTACATCAAGGATCCTGCCATAATAGAAGCCCTCAACCAAGCCGCGGCAATAAAGGACATAGCCGCCGGCGGCAACGGACAAATCACCGTATCCGGCGGTCGGGTATCTTTCAGTCCGGATGTAAAAACCGTCACCGTCACGGATCTGTCCGGACAGGCGTTAATCCACAGGGACAGCCATGAAGAGATATGCCCCGGGGACTTGAAACGCGGGTTCTACATAATAAAGGCGACGACAAAGGACAACAGACACATCACAAAGAAAATAAAGATATGAGAAAGAACATCGGCATAGCGGCAATATTTGCGGCATCGTCATTCTTGCCTTTATGGGGACAAGAAAGCACGATAGAGACAGAGTCATATATCTCTGAAGAGACAGTAAGCAAAAAGTTTCCCAGCTTGACGAGGGCGAGGAACTGCCATATACGTATGAGATAACGGATTTCAAAAAAGGATATTTCATCGCAAACGTGGACAAAGGGCGCGAATCGAAGTTTACCATAACCGCTTATAACAAAAACGGATTCACAAAAAGCGACGACTATGTTCTGAAGCCTCTGGTATCAAGCAAAACCAACTGGGGGATAGAAGTCAACAAAAACGACCTCTTCATTTTTGACCGGAACGATATGCGCAACGAAGTGCTTGACGCAAAGGTGTGGGAAATCCAATCTGCCAACATACAAAGCAGCGACGTGACAGTAAGCAAATCAGATACCGGCAACAAAATAGACATCTCGTCGCTTCGATGTGGCATTTATCAGCTAATCTTCAGAGACAAGTCAAACAAGGCTTATTCTTTGAAATTTTCAGTCAACAAATAATATGTGACTTAGGTTCAAATAAGGAGTTTCTTTTGCACTTCTTATTTGAACCTAAGGGCCAAGGGAAAAATTGAATTTTCAGACCCCACTCCAAGTGTTTTACAAACTAATTC
>CAVHWJ010000147.1:0-2539 GCA_963639565.1 uncultured Prevotella sp.
CCCGTGAGGTTGGAGAAGCGCAGTCTCACCCTGTCGCCCTCAAACGGTATTTCAATGGGGTATCTCAGCGTGATGTCCTTGGCGTAGACTGCCTCGCGCCTGTCGGTAATCGACGTGGCGTTTCCCCAGCAGCTCACCCATTTGTCGTACACCTTATTATATATGCGGTTGTCGCGGTTCTTTTCCATGGTCGTTGTATGTTGCTTAATCGGCAGACAAAGGTAGTCGTTTTTTGTCAAAGAAAAGCATAAGGCGGTGAGAATTAATCAGTTCTACGCGCGGAAAAGCCCGATTTTTGCAAAAAAAATAAAATATATTTCGGTATGCCGCCAAAAACTCGTATATTTGCAAGCCTTTTGATATAATGGAAGTAAAATAATTAATTAACAATAAAGTAATGACAAAAGCAGATATCATAGAAGAGATTGTTTCTTCTACAGGCGTTGCCCGCAAGGATGTTACAGCCACTGTTGAGGCTTTCATGGAGGCGATAAAGGGCAGCTTGTTGGACAGGAAGGAGAATGTTTACTTGCGCGGTTTCGGCAGCTTCATCGTTAAGCACCGTGCCGAGAAGACGGCGAGGAACATTTCCAAGAACACCACCATCGTCATCGCGGCCCACGATTTCCCCAGCTTCAAGCCGGCCAAGAGCTTCGTGAACAAGATGAAGGGTGAGGAGGAATAAGCTCATTGCGTTGAGACAGAAATAACATTATATTAAACATTTAAATATTAACGACTATGCCAAACGGTAAGAAGAAGAAGGGCCACAAGATGGCCACTCACAAGCGTAAGAAAAGATTAAGAAAGAACAGACATAAGAGCAAGTAAATACTAACTGCAGAGTTAGTGCTCGCGAAAGGTCTATTCGGACTGGGCATGTCAATCAATGCAGCATCTTCCGCAAAGGGAGCGTATTTGTTGACATGCCCTTTTTTATAGGTAATCAAGTTTTGTAATTAAGACATGACAAGCGAATTAGTAATTGACGTTCAACAGAAGGAGATTTCGATAGCTCTGCTGGAAGACAAGAACCTTGTGGAGTTCCAGAACGAGCCTCGTTCCGCCTCGTTTTCTGTTGGCAACATCTACGTGGCAAAGGTGAAGAAGCTGATGCCGGGCTTGAACGCGAGCTTTGTGGATGTGGGCTATGAGCGCGATGCCTTTCTGCATTATCTTGACCTCGGGAGTCAGTTCAACTCCTATGAGAAGTATATCAAACAGGTACAGAGCGACAGGAAGAAACTTTATCCTTTTTCAAAAGCCGCGCGCTTGCCGGACCTGAAGAAAGACGGCAGTGTGCAGAATGAGCTGCAGCAGGGACAGGAAGTGCTGGTGCAGATCGTAAAAGAACCTATTTCGACAAAGGGACCGCGGCTTACCGGCGAACTGAGCTTCGCCGGGCGGTATCTTGTCCTTATTCCATTCGACGATAAGGTTTCCGTTTCATCCAAAATCAAGAGCGGCGAGGAGCGCGCCCGACTGAAGCAGCTCATCCACAGCATCAAGCCGAAGAACGTGGGCGTGATAGTGCGCACCGTGGCCGAGGGCAAGCGAGTGGCGGAGCTTGACACAGAACTCAAAATCCTCATGAAGCGTTGGGAGGACGCTATCGACAAGGTGCAGAAGACGCAGAAGCGTCCGCAGCTTGTGTATGAGGAGACGAGCCGCGTGGTGGCGATGCTCCGCGACCTTTTCAACCCCTCTTACGAGAATATCCACGTGAACGACGAGGAGGTCTACAAGGAGGTGAAACACTATGTCACCCTGATCGCCCCTGAAAAGGCTCATATCGTGAAGCTTTACAAGGGCACAGTGCCTATCTTCGACAACTTCAACGTTACCAAGCAGATCAAGTCGAGCTTCGGCAGGATTGTGAACTATAAGCACGGCGCTTATCTTTATATTGAGCATACCGAAGCACTGCACGTGGTGGACGTGAACAGCGGAAACCGCACCCGTTCCAACGGACAGGAGGCCAACGCCCTCGACGTGAACCTTGGCGCCGCCGACGAGCTGGCGCGCCAGTTGCGCCTCAGGGACATGGGCGGCATCATCGTTGTGGACTTCATCGACATGAACCTTGCGGAGGACCGCCAGATTCTTTATGAGCGGATGTGCAAGAACATGCAGAAAGACCGTGCACGCCACAATATCCTGCCGTTGAGCAAGTTCGGGTTGATGCAGATCACGCGTCAGCGCGTGCGCCCGGCAATGGATGTGAACGTTGAGGAAGTCTGCCCCACCTGTTTCGGCAAGGGCAAGATAAAGTCGAGCATACTTTTCACGGACCAACTGGAGGGCAAGATTGACAAACTGGTCAACAGGATCGGCATCAAGACCTTCTACTTGCATGTCCATCCGTATGTGGCTGCCTATATCAACCAGGGGCTGGTGAGCCTCAAGCGCAAGTGGCAGATGAAATACGGCTTTGGCGTGCATGTCGTCGCCTCGCAGAAACTTGCTTTCCTGCAGTATGAGTTCTACGACAGCAAGAAGCAGTTTGTTGACATGAAGGAAGAGAGCGAGACAATGTAGA
>CAVHWJ010000147.1:2697-6703 GCA_963639565.1 uncultured Prevotella sp.
GCCACAATCTTGAACCTCACCCTGAACGACCTTTTCCCCTCGTCCCAGTTGGTGCCGAGCATCACGAACTTGCCGATTTGCCCGGTGGAGCGCACGTGCTTGCCGATGCAGGGGCAAACGTCGTAGTCGCCGATGCGCACCAGCCGCAGCGTTTCCGACGCGTCGTCGGGCAACCTGTCGATGCTCACGTTGTCGGGGATGTGGTCCCTGTCCACGAACTCGTATGTCACGGGCAAGTCCTCCTCTATCAGTTCGTTCATGCGCATCTCTATCTCCTTTTCCTCCTTGCGGTCAGGCTTGTGGTCCAGCGTGTAGCTTATCTTGCTCTTCTTGCGTTCGATGTGCGCGTCGCGCGACCTCTCGCATCCGAACATCCTCATCATTGTCTGGTTGAGCAGATGCTCCGCCGTGTGCGCCGGCGGAAACTCCTCCTTGTTGTGGTCGTTGAGTATGGGTTCTTCCATGGGTGATTATTTTTCTGTAATTTTAAGTATCTTTCCCGACAGCGGCTCCAAATCTATCGTAAGCCGGCACTCGCTCGACAGGCACACGGAGGACTTCTCGCCGCTCAACAGTTCCGTGGCCCTCATCATGCCCTTGGGCAGGTGCAGGTAGTCGAAGGCGTGTTCGGGGATGCTTACCTTTGTTATCTTCCTCTCCCCGGAGAAATTCACCACTACGAGGAGCGTCTCCTTTTCGTGCTTGCGGATAAAGGCGTACTGCTTCGTGTCGTCGAAGTCGGGCGACGACGGGTTCACGTACATCAAATCGAAGAACTCCCCTTTGGCGACTGCCTTCTCGCTTATGGCGATGTTCATGATTTTCTTGTGCAGTTCTTCAAGTGTTTTCTCCTCACGCGTCAGCTGCCGCCTGTTGCAGTAGCCGTGGATGAGCGAGTCGGGCGACCAGTAGTCGAAGATTGTCGTCCTGCCGTCCCTGCCGCTGAAGCCCTCTTCGTCCATTCCCCTCTCGCCGTATTCCTCCCCGGCATAGAGCATGAATGGGTTTTGGCGCATCAGCGCGGCGGTGATGAGAGCCGGGATGCCCTTGCGTGCGTCGCCGGCGAAGAAGTCGCTCGCCAACCGCTGTTCGTCGTGGTTTTCGAGGAAATACAGCATGTGCGACGAAATGTCGTCGGTAAGCTGCCACTGGCGCGTGATGTCGCGTGCCGGGCGCGAACCGCAAACCACGTCGCGCAGACAGTCGTACATCCCCACCTTATCATACAGGTAGTCAAATCCGGCTGAGATATATTCCCTGTAACGCGCCGGGTTGTACACCTCGCCGATGAATTTCACTCCCGGGTGCTTCTTCCTCACCTCAGTGGTAGCCCACCGCCAGAATTCCGACGGCACCATTTCCGCCATGTCGCAGCGGAAAGCGTCGATGCCCTTGGCCGCCCAGAAGAGCAGTATGTCGCGCATCTTGAGCCACGTGTCGGGGATAGGGTAGAAGTGCGTGGACATCCCCCCGGCATCGCAGTAGTCCACTCCGTAGTTCAGCTTCACCGTCTCATACCAGTCGTTCCTGCCCGGGCGGTTGCCGAAGCAGTCGTTGCCCGTGGCCTTTGCCGGGAACTCGCTGTAAGGTTTCTCCTCGCCGTGATACAGGTCGATGTCGGGCGCGAAGTCCGCCCCAGGGCAATAATAAAAGTTGTTCATCGGGTAGAACTGCTTGCCCGTGTCGTCGTCCTCGCCAAGGTCAGCCGTTCCCTTGGGCTTGGCGATGGACTTATATTGCCGCGCCACGTGGTTCGGCACGAAATCCATTACGAATTTCAGTCCCGCGGCGTGGGTGCGCTGCACGAGTTTCTCAAACTCCTGCATCCTCCTGTCCACGTTCACCGCCAGGTCGGGGTCCACGTCGTAGTAGTCGGCTATTGCATACGGGCTTCCGGCGTTGCCCTTCACCACGGCAGGGTGCTGCCGCGGGATGCCGTGGGCGGAATAGTCGGTGGCGGTGGCGTGGCGTATCACCCCGGTGTACCACACGTGGGTCACGCCGAGTTCCTTGATGCGCCGGAGCACCGTCGGCGTGAAACCGTTGAACTTGCCGCAGCCGTTGTCGGCTATCGTGCCGTTTTTTCTGCGCGTCGTGTTGCCGTTCCCGAAGAGCCGGGTGAATATCTGGTATATGATTATCTTTTCCTGCATAATGTCGTGATGTTGATTTTAATAGCACGAAATTACTAATAAAAGCCGAACCCACAAAATAACGGACGCAAAAATTTCGCCGTTACCTTTTGCGCTTTGCCGAAAATGCGTTACCTTTACAAATATTCACCTGAAACACCGTTTATGAACAAGATACAGGCCATTGCCTTGCTTGCCGCCTCGCTCGCCACATTCAGCGTGGGGGCGCAGACCGCCAAGCCGGGGGATTACATAGAGAACCAGGACTACAACCGCACCGACATCGCCGCGCCGCGCCGGTGGCAGTACAGGCCCGACGGACAGGACTTCGTATGCGTGAACGGCGAAAACCGCTACACGAGGGCACTCTACGGCAGTCACGACCGTGACAGGCTGGAAACCAGCGACCGCCCCGTGTTTGTGGCATACGCCAAGAACGACAGCCGCAACATCAGTTTCATGCTTACGACTGGTGGCAGAACAGTGAGCCTCGAAAAGACGGACTACTGCGAGGCGCGCTACACTGCCGGCCGCCGCACCTACACGCTGAGGGACGGCAGTTGGGGAAACGCCACGCTGGAGATTTCAGTCCTCGCCTTCCCCGACCGCAGGGGCGGCATTTGGCGGTTCACTGCCAAGGGCTTTGGGGGCAAGGTGAAGATAACCTGTTCGATGTGCGACATAGCCAACCAGAAGCTGAAGCGTTGGGGCGACATGGGCGGCGAACTGCCCGGTTCGCTCGAAGCCTCGCCCGACAGGAAGAACTTGCAGCAAAAGTCGTGGTACGCGGAAAACGCCACGTCGTACCTCACATTCGATAACCTCGCCCTTAATACCGGCAGCTTTGCCGCGGAATACGACAAGGCTGAGGCATACCGCGAGGAACTCGCCAACAGGGTTGTATTCATCACCCCCGACCCCTACATAAAAACCCTCGGCGGCGTGCTCACCACGAGCGGCGACGGAGCGTGGGACGGCGACACGTTCCTCCACGGGGCTATCGCCTGGCGGTCGCAGCTGCCCGGTTGGAGAGGGGCGTATATGGGCGATTTCCTGGGTTGGGACGACCGCGCGGTGAGCCATTTCAACGCCTACGCCGAGAGTCAGGTGAGGGATGTGCCATGCACCATCGGCCACCCGGCGCAGGATAGCGTGATGAACCTCTGCCGCGTGGCGCGCAAGTGGGGAACGCCGATGTACAGCAACGGATATATCTGCCGCACGCCCCACCGCAACGACCAGATGCACCACTACGACATGAACCTCTGTTATATCGACGAACTGCTCTGGCATTTCTCGTTCGACGCCGACAGGGATTATCTCCGCAAGATGTGGCCCGTTCTGAAAAGTCACCTTGCGTGGGAAAAGCTCAACTACGACCCCGACGACGACGGACTGTATGACGCTTACTGCTGCATTTGGGCGAGCGACGGACTGTATTACAACAGCGGCGGCGCGGCGCACTCCACGGCATACAACTACCGCGGCAACGCCATGGCGGCGCGCATAGCGGAAATCATCGGCGAAGACCCCACACCGTACCGCGCCGAGGCGGCGAAGATTCTCGCAGCAATGAACTCACAGTTGTGGATGAGCGACAAGGGGTGCTGGGCGGAATACACGGACTTCATGGGACTGAAACGGAAACACGAGAGCGCGGCACTGTGGACGGTCTACACGCCGATAGACAGCCGCGCCTGTACGCCGGAACAGGCTTTCGCCGCCACACGCTATGTGGACGGCAACATTCCGCATATCCCTATCCGTATTGAGGGGGAGGAGGACGGCGGTTTCTATACCCTTAGCACCACCGACTGGATGCCCTACGTGTGGAGCACCAACAACGTGGCGCACGCCGAGGTGATGCACACGGC
>CAVHWJ010000148.1:0-2517 GCA_963639565.1 uncultured Prevotella sp.
ACACTGCGCCGCGTGCTCGACGAGGCGGGATATACCGAGGTGGAGACACCCACGCTGCAGAGCATCGCCGGAGGAGCGTCGGCACGCCCCTTCATCACGCATTTCAACGCCCTCAACCAGGACATGTATATGCGCATCGCAACGGAGCTTTACCTGAAGAGACTCATTGTGGGCGGCTTCGAGGGAGTGTATGAGATAGGCAAGAATTTCCGCAACGAGGGAATGGACCGCAACCACAACCCGGAGTTCACGTGCATGGAGCTTTACGTGCAGTATAAGGACTACAACTGGATGATGTCGTTCACCGAGAAACTGCTCGAAACGATATGCATCGCCGTGAACGGCAAACCGGAACGCGAAATCAACGGCAACATCGTGAGCTTCAAAGCCCCCTACCGCCGTCTGCCAATCCTCGACGCGATAAAGGAGAAGACAGGTTTCGACTGCAACGGAAAGACGGAGGACGAGATACGCCAGTTCTGCCGCGAGAAGGGAATGGAAGTGGACGAGACGATGGGCAAGGGCAAGCTCATCGACGAACTCTTCGGCGAGTTCTGCGAGGGGACGTTCATCCAGCCCACGTTCATCACCGACTACCCAGTGGAGATGTCGCCGCTCACGAAGATGCACCGTTCAAAGCCGGGCTTGACAGAGCGTTTCGAGCTTATGGTGAACGGCAAGGAACTCGCCAACGCATACTCGGAGCTTAACGACCCGATAGACCAGGAGGAGCGTTTCGTGGAACAGATGAAGTTGGCCGACAAGGGCGACGACGAGGCGATGATTATCGACAAGGATTTCCTGCGCGCGCTGCAATACGGCATGCCGCCGACGAGCGGCATCGGCATCGGCATCGACCGTCTCGTGATGCTCATGACGGGCAAGACCTACATCCAGGAGGTGCTCTTCTTCCCGCAGATGAAGCCGGAGAAGAAGATGCCGCAGAGCACGATAAAGGAGTGGCAGGAAATCGGCGTGAGCGAAGAGTGGGCTTACGTGATGCGCAAGGCCGGCTTCAACCTCATCTCCGACATAAAGGACGAGAAGGCGCAGGGCCTGCAGCAGAAGATAGGCGAAATAAACAAGAAATACAAACTCGGATATGAGCGTCCGGGCCTGGACGAGGTACAGGCGTGGATTGACAAGGCACAGTAACGCCGCGTCACCCGACATTAATCACTCAACCCTCAACATTATAAAAAGGTGTTTGACTGCGGAAAAATAGCGATAATCGGCAGCGGCAGCTGGGCTACGGCGATTGCCAAGATTGTGGTGGGGAACACCCACCACATCGGGTGGTATATACGGCGCGACGACCGCATCGAGGATTTCAAGCGGCTCGGCCACAACCCGTCGTACCTCATGGGCGTGAGGTTCTGCATGGACGAGATATTCTTCTCGTCGGACATCAACAAGATCGTGCAGAACTACGACACGCTCGTGTTCGTCACGCCCTCGCCCTACCTGAAAAACCACCTGAAGAAACTGAAGACGAACATTAGCGGGAAGTTCATCGTCACGGCGATAAAGGGTATCGTGCCTGACGAGAACCTCGCCTGTTCGGAATATTTCAGTCAGGTGTACGACGTGCCTGACGCGAACATCGCCTGTCTCGGCGGTCCGTCGCACGCTGAGGAGGTTGCGCTGGAGCGTCTCTCCTACCTCACCGTGGGATGCTCCGACAAGGAGAAGGCACAGGCGTTCGCCGACAAACTGGCGGGCGACTACATCAAGACGAAAACGAGCAGCGACGTGCTGGGCATCGAATATTCGTCGGTGCTGAAAAACGTGTATGCCATAGCGTCGGGAATATGCAGCGGACTGAAGTTCGGCGACAATTTCCAGGCGGTGCTAATGGCGAACGCAGTGCAGGAAATGGACCGTTTCCTCACCGCCGTACACCCCATACACCGCAACGTCTACGACTCCGTTTATCTGGGCGACCTGCTGGTGACGGGTTACAGCAATTTCTCGCGCAACCGCACCTTCGGCACGATGATAGGCAAGGGTTACAGCGTGAAGAGCGCGCAGATAGAGATGGAGATGATTGCCGAAGGCTTCTTCGGCACGAAGTGCATGAAGGAGATAAACCGCCACATGCACGTGAACATGCCAATTCTCGACGCAGTGTATAATATATTGTACGAGCGCATCAGTCCGCAGATTGAGATAAAGCTGCTCACGGACTCTTTCAGATAAGCCTTAAATGAGAAACTAACCATAAAACAAAAATAATATGGAAAATATCAAACTTAACATCGCAAAGGCTGCCCAGTTCCTCAAGGAAGGGGCAGTGGGAGAATTTGAACCACAGGTAAAAGCAGCGCAGAAAGCCCTTGAGGAGGGTACGTGCGAGGGCAACGATTTCCTCGGTTGGCTGCATCTGCCAACATCCATAACACCGGAGTTCCTCGACGAACTGCAGGAGTGCGCCAACGTGATGCGCCAGAACTGCGAGGCTATCGTGGTGGCGGGCATCGGCGGAAGCTACCTCGGGGCGAGAGCCGTTATCGAGGC
>CAVHWJ010000148.1:2794-4012 GCA_963639565.1 uncultured Prevotella sp.
GCCGCCGACAAGGAGGGTTACAAGACTTTCGTCATACCCGACAACGTGGGCGGACGCTTCTCTGTGCTCACTCCGGTGGGTCTGCTGCCTATCGCCTGTGCCGGTTTCGACATAAAGAAACTCGTGGAAGGCGCGGCAGCCATGGAGAAGGCTTGCGACATCAGCGTGCCTTTCGCTGAGAACCCGGCCGCACAGTATGCGGCAGTGCGCAACGGTCTGTATGCCGCAGCCGGAAAGAAGATTGAGATTATGGTGAATTTCCAGCCCAAGCTGCACTTCTTCTCAGAATGGTGGAAGCAGCTCTACGGCGAGAGCGAGGGCAAGGACGGCAAGGGCATCTTCCCTGCATCATGCGACTTCACCACCGACCTCCACTCAATGGGACAGTGGATTCAGCAGGGCGAGCGCACTATCTACGAGACGGTGATAAGCATCGAGAAGCCGAACAGCGAACTCCTCTTCCCCAACGACGAGGACAACCTCGACGGACTGAATTTCCTCGCCGGCAAGCGCGTGGACGAGGTGAACAAAATGGCGGAACTCGGAACGAGACTCGCACACGTGGACGGCGGTGTGCCTAACATCCACATCAGCGTGCCGCAGCTCAACGAGTATTATATCGGTCAGCTCATCTATTTCTTCGAGAAGGCGTGCGGCATCAGCGGCATCATCCTCGGCGTTAATCCGTTCAACCAGCCTGGCGTGGAGGCTTACAAGAGAAATATGTTCGCCCTGCTCGACAAACCGGGCTACGAGGCTGACAGCAAAGCCATAAAGGAGCGCATCGCTAAAGAGGCGTAAACCTTATTACATTATAGGGACTTAATCCATAAACGGATTAAGCAACGCCGAAAGCAAACGGCATAAAAAAAACGGAAGTCATTTGAAGGCTTCCGTTTTTTTGTGAGTTATTGTTTATTCCTTATTTCTTTGCTTTCAGCGAAGCGATGCTCTCTTTGAGGGCGGCAATCTTCTCCTCACTGTCGCTCTGCTTCTTACGTTCGAGAGCTACGACAGCCTCGGGAGCGTTAGCCACGAAACGCTCGTTGGAGAGTTTCTTCATCACTCCTGCGAGGAAGCCTTCAAGGTGCTTGAGCTGCGCCTCCTGCTTCTCAATCTCAGCGTCAATGTCGATGTTGTCGCCAAGGGGAACGGCATACTCGAAAGTACCCACCATGAAAGCAACTGACGTACTGTCTTTCTCGCTCACCACGTCGA
>CAVHWJ010000148.1:4251-6697 GCA_963639565.1 uncultured Prevotella sp.
TAGATATGCTGCCACAGTTCCTCGGTGATGAACGGCATGAAGGGGTGCAGCATCTTCAACAGGTTCTCGAAGAAAGCGAGCGTGGCGTCATACGACGCACGGTCGATGGGCTGGCCGTAAGCCGGCTTCACCATTTCGAGATACCAGCTTGAGAACTCGTCCCAGAAGAGTTTGTAGACAGCCATAAGAGCCTCTGAAATACGGTATTTGCCGAAGAGGTCGTCCACCTCGGCACTCGCCTGACGCAGTTTCGCCTCAAACCAAGCCACCGCAATTTTGTTAGCCTCCGGCTGTTCGGTGTCAGCCACCTGCCATCCCTTGACGAGACGGAAAGCGTTCCATATCTTGTTGTTGAAATTGCGTCCCTGTTCGCACAGGCTCTCATCAAACAGAATGTCGTTTCCGGCAGGGGCCGAGAGCATCATGCCCATACGCACGCCGTCGGCGCCGTATTTGTCGATGAGGTCGAGCGGGTCGGGCGAGTTGCCGAGACTCTTCGACATCTTCCTGCCCAGTTTGTCGCGCACGATACCGGTGAAGTAAACGTGCTTGAAAGGCATCTTTCCGCGGTATTCATATCCCGCCATTATCATGCGCGCCACCCAGAAGAAGATGATGTCGGGACCTGTCACGAGGTCGCTTGTGGGATAGTAGTAGTTAATCTCCTCGTTGTCGGGGTCGAGGATGCCGTTGAAGAGCGAGACAGGCCACAGCCATGAAGAGAACCATGTGTCGAGGCAGTCGCTGTCCTGCTCCAAGTCGGCGGCGGTCAGCGCAGGGTTCTTCTTCTGAGCATCGGCGAGAGCCTCTTCGGCGGTCTCTGCCACCACGAAGTCACGCTTGCCGTCGGCGCAGTTGAAATAGTACGCCGGGATGCGGTGTCCCCACCACAGCTGACGGCTGATGCACCAGTCCTTGATGTTCTCAAGCCAGTGGCGGTAGGTGTTCTTGTATTTCGGCGGATAGAACATTATGTCGTCGTCCATTACAGGCGGCAGGGCAATATCGGCGAAATGCTGCATCGAGAGGAACCACTGCGTGGAGAGCTTAGGTTCGATAGCCACGTTGGTGCGCTCCGAGAAGCCCACCTTGTTGGTGTAGTCCTCTATCTTCTCCATCAGTCCTGCCTCGCCGAGATCGATGGCAATCTGCTTGCGCACGTCCATGCGGTCCATGCCCACATACATACCTGCAGCATCGCTGATAGTACCGTTGTCATTGAAGATGTCAATCGTTTCGAGGTTGTGTTTCAATCCCAGCGCGTGGTCGTTGATGTCGTGAGCCGGAGTAACCTTCAGGCATCCCGTACCGAACTCTATTTCCACGTAATCATCCTCGATAACGGGGATTTCCCTGCCCACGAGCGGCACGATTACGTGCTTGCCCTTGAGCCACGTGTTCTTGGGGTCGTTGGGGTTGATGCACATTGCGGTATCGCCCATGATAGTCTCCGGACGGGTGGTTGCCACCACGGCGTAGTAACCCTTCTCGTCTTTGTGCAGCACGTTCTCCTCAGAAGTCTGCTGAACGTCGCTCTCCACCACACGGTATTTGAGGTAATAGAGCTTTGAGTGCTCCTCCTTGTAAATCACCTCCTCGTCGGAGAGGGCGGTCTGCGCCTTGGGGTCCCAGTTCACCATTCTCGCGCCGCGGTAGATAAATCCCTTTTTGTAGAGGTCGCAGAACACGCGTATCACGCTCTTCGAACGCGTCTCGTCCATGGTGAACGACGTGCGGTCCCAGTCGCAGCTCGCGCCCAGTCGGCGCAACTGCTTCAGGATGATGCCGCCGTGCTCCTCTGTCCACTCCCACGCGTGCTTCAGGAACTCCTCGCGTGAGAGGTCGGTCTTCTTTATCCCCTGCTGCGCGAGTTTGTTCACCACCTTGGCCTCGGTGGCGATAGAGGCGTGGTCGGTGCCGGGCACCCAGCACGCGTTCTTTCCCTCCATACGTGCGCGGCGCACGAGGATATCCTGTATGGTGTTGTTGAGCATGTGTCCCATGTGGAGCACGCCCGTCACGTTAGGCGGCGGAATAACGACGGTGTAAGGTTCGCGACCGTCGGGCTTGCTGCTGAAGAGCTTGTTGTCAAGCCAATACTGATACCATTTCGACTCCACGTCCTGCGGGTCGTACTTGCTTGCTAATTCCATTGTATATTATCTTTTTGTTTGTTCCAAAATACGGCGGCTATGACGTTTGCCGCCAACAAGTTGCAAAGTTAATTATTTTCGCCGAATATATCAACTGCGCAAACGAAAAAAGCCTTCTGTAAGGCATTACCCAAACAGAAGGCGATATGTTTTGTTACGTATTGTGCGTAAGAAAGATAACTCGCGCTATCCCGCTGCCGTTACTTGATGATACCCTGCTCCACAAAGATTTTCTTCAGGGCGACGACACCGCGCTCAACCTGTTCCTCGGTATGCGTTGCCATGAGGGCGAA
>CAVHWJ010000149.1:0-2507 GCA_963639565.1 uncultured Prevotella sp.
CGCAGACCGGTCTTTTCGTGCGCGTTTTTCAGCACGGCCAGAAAACGGTCGCCCAAAGTCCTGGCGAAAGGCCCTTTCCCGTAAACGGCCTCTTGCGTTTCCACGAAAGACAACAGGTTGTTCTCCAACTCACCGGCTTGCGTGAAGTCCTTGCCGTTGAAATCTATATGGAATACAGGGTATTGCTTCCATTCCTTTTCCATTTTGTCAATGGCAAGTCCCTCGAAGAGTTCCTTCTTCCCCTCAAAATAGCATTTGAGCGTGGACACGAGCAGCGATTTCCCGAAACGGCGCGGGCGGCACAGGAAATAAATCTTGCCGTTAGTCACCAAGTCGTGGACCAACGCTGTTTTGTCGATATACACATAACCGTCGGTTATAATATGCTCGAAGCTCTGTATTCCAATAGGATATTTCATATTGCGGCCTTTTGTGGTTACCTGTCGGCAAAGTTACAAAAAAAATAAATAGAACCGCAAAGGGATGAAACATCTAAGATGAAAACTTGTTGCAGGAAATGGCGTTGCCGCTCGGCGTTTTTTATGCGCGGACAGAAAATATTGTACGGATAACAGGGTAAAGTTTGTCATCCGCGGCAACTTTCCCCCTTATTGCTTTCCTCGTTTCGGTTATTAAGAGTAAATTTGCATTGTGATACGGGGCGGTTCTATGTATTGCCACGCCCTGAAAGGAAAGAAATCTGTCAAGCGAGAAAATTCAAACTATTAATACGCAATGGAAAGAAAAATCATCTTTGCCGCGGCACTGGCGGGAATCGCCCTGTCTGCCACGGCGCAGCAAGTTAGCGAGAAACTCAACCGTGCCCCGGTGGCAGTGAAGACAAGCGACGGCATCCTCGTGTCGTGGAGGTCGCTCGCCGACGACGCCAAGGAACTCACGTTCGACGTCTACCGCAACGGCGAGAAAGTGGCGGGCAGCATCTCAGAAGTGACCAACTGGCTCGACGCCGAGGGAAAGTCCGGCGACGTTTATAAGGTAGTCTCCTCTGCCGGCGAGACGAGCCAGGCCACGGCGTGGGACAATATGTTCACCAGCTTCGACGTGGCGCGCCCTGCCGCCATAAAGAGCGGCAACACCACCGGACGCTACCGCCCCGACGACATGGCGGTGGGCGACGTGGACGGCGACGGCAACTACGAACTGATACTGAAATGGATGCCCGACAATCAGCGCGACAGCGGGTCGAAATCGGGTTTCGCCTCGCCTTTCATCATTGCCGCGTACCGCATGGACGGCACTCCGCTCTGGAAGAAGAACATCAACATAGGCCCTAACGTGCGCTCGGGCAACCACACGCTGCAAATGGTGGTCTACGACCTCGACGGCGACGGCAAGGCGGAACTCGTGTGCCGCACCGCCCCGGGTGCTACCGACGGCAACGGCAATTACGTTACCCTTGCCGGCGACGAGACGATAAAGGCGGTGGACAACAGCAAGTCGTATGTGAACAGCAGCGGTCTCGTCACCGACGGCGAGGAGTTCCTCACCGTGTTCAACGGCGAGACGGGAGCCGCCATGAACACGATATGGTATTCGCCGAGCCGCTCCGGAGTGGACTTCCCCACGGCCGGCTGCGCCATAACCTCCTTCTTCGGCGATGCCAACTGCAACCGCTCCGAGCGTTTCAACGCCGCCGTGGCGTATCTCGACGGCACGGACAAACTGCCCACGGCTATCTTCCAGCGCGGGTATTACAAGAACTGCTTTATATGGGCGGTGGACTGGAACGGCAAGAACCTCTCCACGCGCTGGCTCCACAAGGGTCTCAGCGGCAAGTGGGAGACAGTAGACGGCACGGGCAAGACGCTCTGCTCAGAATCAGGCACGTCGAGCTTCGGTCAGGGCGTTCACGGCATCTCCATCGGCGACGTGAACACCGACGGCTACGACGAGATCTGCATCGGCTCCGCCACGATAGGGCATGACGGCAAACTGCTCTGCGCCACAGGCAAGGGACACGGCGACGCAATACACCTGGCCGACCTCTGTCCCGACAGGCCGGGTCTTGAGGTGATGATGCCCCACGAGGAAAGTCCCTACGGATATGACGTACACGACGCCACGACGGGCTTACTGCTCGCCTCCGCCACAGGCACGTCGGACAACGGGCGCGGACTGGCGGCCGACTTCATCCCGGCGAACCGCGGCTACGAGTTCTGGTCGAGCGCGGACGGCAACACCTACGACTGCGCCACGGGCAACGTGGTGTTGGAGAAGAAATCCGACACCAACTTCCGCATCTACTGGACCGGCGACCCCTACGACCAGACCTTCGACGGACGCTATGACAGTTCGACAGGCGCGTGCGCGCCGCGCATCAGGAACTACAACACGGCGAGCGGCAGCATAGCCACGTTCCAGGAGTTCGCCGACTACGGACAGCCGCAGTCGTGCAACACCACCAAGGCAACGCCGTGTCTCCAGGCCGACCTGCTCGGCGACTGGCGCGAGGAACTGATAATGTTCCAGCACGAGGACGACTTCAC
>CAVHWJ010000149.1:2811-3997 GCA_963639565.1 uncultured Prevotella sp.
GCAGGGGAGAACGGCGAGATTACCGCCAGCACCTCAAACGGCTACATCAAGATGCGCACCAACAACAACGGCGAGACGATCACCTTTTCGGTGAATGAGGGCTACGAGATTGTTGGCCTTACCATAGAGGGTTACAGCAACAACGCCTCTACCACCGCCGACCGCTCCATCATTATGACCGGGGCGTATATCGACGGCAGCGAACAGTCGGTGCTCGACGCCAACGTGGTGTTTCCCGGCGGAACGGCAGGGCAGAACCCCGTGACGAAGGAGATTTCGGGTTTCGAGGCGAAGCAGAGCATAAAACTCGCCTTCGACAACTCAAACATCACCACCTCCGACGTTGATTCAAAGGGCAAGAACAAGCAGATACTTGCTAACGTTACGTTCAAATACAAGAAAATCGCCACAGGCATAGAGTCCGCCGCAACCACAACCGTAGCCGTGAAGAACGGCAGGATGTACAACCTCAATGGTCAGCCTATCGGCAACGCGGCAAAGAACAGCGTGTATGTCGTGGACGGAAAGAAATACGTGAAGAAATAAGTGGACTATACAACAATTACATAGCTAAAAATTAATGAAAATTCGTGGTTAATTTACGGAAATTTATGTTTAAAGGGAATAGATATTTTTTTTGAACACGAATATTCATGAATTAACCACGAATTTATCATGAATTATTGTCAAAGAAAACAAGTAGAGGGCAAAATTACAGGCAAAAGAGAAGCGGGGATGAACAAATGGCGTTGTTCGTCCCCGCTTTTGGTTTTTTGTGAGGGAGATTTACAGTTTCTTGAACTCCCCGTAAATCTTCTCTGAAATCTCCTTGAACTCCCCGTCGGTGAGCGTCAGCTTCGGGTTGGAGAAGAGCATGTCCTTCTCGTTCTGCATCGGCACGAGGTGGATGTGGGCGTGAGCCACCTCAAGCCCGAGCACCGCCATGCCCACCTTGCGGCACGGAAAGGCGTTCTTTATCGCCACCGCCACCTTCTTGGCGAACACCGCCATTTCGGCAATCTCCTCGTCGGTCATGTCGAAATAGTAGTCCACCTCGCGGCGCGGAATTACCAGTGTGTGACCCTTAACCAAAGGGTTGATGTCGAGAAAAGCGTAGAATTTCTCGCTCTCGGCGCACTTCCAGCTCGGGATGTCGCCGGCTGCTATCTTTGAGAAAATATCCATA
>CAVHWJ010000149.1:4094-6688 GCA_963639565.1 uncultured Prevotella sp.
TATTCCACTGTTATCTTGTCAATCCTCAGCTTAATCGTTCCCCTCGGGATCCTTATCTCCACCTCGTCGCCCACTTTCTTGTTGAGCAGACCCTGCGCGATGGGGGTCTTGATAGATATTTTGCCCTCCTTGAGGTTCGCCTCGTTCTCGCTCACGATGGTGTAGGTCATCTTCGCCTTGTTGGCGAGGTTTGTCATTTCCACCTTCGAGAGAATCTGTACCGCGTCGGTGCTCAGGCGCGAAACGTCCACTATCTTCGCCTCCGAGATAGTGCGCTTCAGCTGGTTTATCTTGTCCTCGAGGTGAGCCTGTGCCTCCTTGGCGGCGTCATACTCCGAATTCTCGCTCAGGTCGCCCTTGTCGGCTGCCTCCGCAATCGCTGCGGACGCCTTGGGACGCTCCACGCTCTCCAGGCGTTTCAGTTCGGCTACCATTTTGTCGTAGCCATCTTGTGACATGTAAGCCATAATCTTCTAATCCTTTCTTTTTTGTTTATATTGTTTTTCACGATACAATAAGCTAATGGATTTCGGCAGGAATAATGCCGAAATCCATTAGCTCTCATTACCGTATCTCTGTTTTCCGCTGCAAAGATAGCATTAATAATGTATTGCGCAAAGCGAATTTGCCTGTTTTTTTTTCGTTCCGTTTCCGTTCAGCGCGCCCGGTTTTCCCTGCCTCGCCGCCACCTGTAAGCCGCCAGCCCCAAGAGGAAGCCCAGCGTAGCCCCGATGCCGTTGGCGAGGAAATCGAGCCAGTCGCCGCTGCGGCGGCCGCCGGTGCAGTTGGCCTGGAGGATTTCTATCAGTCCGCTCATCAGCACGGGGCAGAGCCACACGTAGAGCAGCATACGTCGCAGTCCGGGGAACGGCCGGCGGCGCGAGCGCAGCGTCTCGAACCACATCACGGAGCACGTGCCGCCATACATCACGATGTGCGTCCACTTGTCCATTAGCGGCACGTCGTCGAGCGGCGTCCGGGGCGGCGTGAAGAAACAAAGGAACCATATCAGCGCGATGCAAAGCGCGGAAAGAGGGTAGGCGGATAATAAATCAAACAGTTTTTTCATCTTTTTCATATACTTTGATGCAAAAGTAAGGAGATTTTTGTAATTTTGCAACAAAACAGGATAACAGGCATATTTGTTACGTAAGGAACGGTCACTAAAGACGAAGTTTAACAGGCGCGCGGTTTCAACAGCCGTGCGCATAACAATGATAAAGAATGAAAAGCGAAAGCAGAGCTGAATTCGGGAGCAAGATAGGCGTGGTGCTCGCCACGGCCGGCAGTGCCGTGGGACTGGGCAACGTGTGGCGTTTCCCCTATATGACGGGCCAGAACGGAGGCGCGGCCTTCATCATCGTCTATGTCCTGTGTGTGCTCATGCTCGGCATACCCTGCATGACCACGGAGTTTATCATCGGCCGCCACAACGGCTGCAACATGGCGCGCGCCTACCGTAACCTGGCGCACGGCACACCGTGGGCAGTCGTGGGCTACCTCGGAGTGATCACGGGCTTCGTAATCACCGGCTACTACGCGGTGGTTTCGGGCTGGTGCCTGGAATATATCTTCGCCTCGGCGACCGGCGAGATGCACGGCGGCCCGGAATATTTCGCCCGGTTCTTCGACTCTTTCGAGAAAGATCCCGTGAAGCCGGTGTTTTGGGCTGTGGCGATAATCCTCGTCACGCATTTCATCATCGTGAGGGGCGTGAAAGACGGTATCGAGAAGGCGTCGAAGATGATGATGCCTCTGCTCTTCGTGCTGCTCCTCATCCTTGTGGTGGCGGCTCTGATGCTGCCCGACGCGTGGAAGGGCGTGGAGTTCCTCTTCAAGCCCGATTTCTCCAAGGTGACAAAGGACGTGTTCCTCGGGGCTTTGGGACAGGCGTTCTTCTCCATGAGCATCGGCATGGGATGTCTCTGCACCTACGCCTCGTATTTCACCAAAGACACCGACCTCACGAAATGCGCACTGCAGATCAGCGTCATTGATACCATCGTGGCGATACTCGCCGGACTTGTCATTTTCCCGGCGGCGTTCTCCGTGGGGATAAACCCCGACTCTGGTCCTGCGCTGATATTCATCACCATACCTAACGTGTTTGAAAAGGCTTTCGCTGGGGCGCCCATTTTGGGCTATGTGGTGGCGTTGGGGTTCTACGCCCTGCTGACGCTCGCCGCCCTCACGTCGCTGATTTCGCTCCACGAGGTGTGTACCGCCTTCGCTCAGGAGGAGTTCCACCTGGGGCGCAAGAAGGGTGCTGCCGTCACGTCGGCGGTGTGTATAGTGATTGCCGCATTGTGCTCGCTGTCGTTGGGCGACTGGAGCGCGCTGAGTGTCGGGGGCAAGTCGATGTTCGACTGGTTCGATTTCGTCAGCGGACAGATTATGCTGCCCTTGGGCGGTTTCCTCACGAGTCTTTTCGCGGGGTGGTATATCCCCAAGAAACTGTTGGAGGACGAATACACCAACCTCGGTACTGTGAGGGGTAGGGGATTCCCGATGTATCTGTTCTGGATAAGGTTCGTGTGTCCGCTGTTTATACTGCTGGTGTTCCTTAATCAGTTGGGGATAATTTAGGATTTGAT
>CAVHWJ010000150.1:0-6638 GCA_963639565.1 uncultured Prevotella sp.
ACTCGAACCCACGACATTCAGAACCACAATCTGACGCTCTAACCAACTGAACTACGGCCACCATGTAACGCTTAGTGTTCTAAAGCGAGTGCAAAGGTACGTGATTTGTTTGGAACTGCCAAACAAATCACGATATTTTTGCATTTTTATTTTCCGTTGGAGGCTGCGGGAGCGGCTTTCTGCTCTGCGCCCTGCTGTGCCGGGGCAGCTTTCTGCGCGCCACCCTGCTGTGCGGGAGCGGCTTTCTGTCCTGCGCCAAAGCCCGGAAGGTTGTTGGGGTTGGCCTGCGGAGCCTCAGTGGCGTTCTCCATTACGCTCTGCGAACCGGTAGCGTCGGGGGCAGTGTAAGCGCACACCACGCTGAACACAACCATAGCGGCGGCAAGTCCCCATGTGGCCTTTTCGATGAAGTCAGTCGTCTTGCGCACGCCCATAATCTGGTTGGACGAAGAGAAATTGGAAGCCAAGCCTCCGCCCTTGGACTCTTGTATCAACACGATGCCAATCATGAGCACGGCAGCCAGGATAATAAGAATTAAGAATAATGTGTACATTTTCCTCAGTTATTTGTATTTATTATTTATTATTAATTTCTGCAAGAACCGCATTTGGTCTGCAAAGTAAACATTTTTTTTTGGATAATTCAAATTTAACCGCTTAATTATTTCCAAAGCCTTTGAATATTGTCCCTGTTTTATGTAAATGCGCGCCAAAGTCTCGGTAAATATGCCCTCGTCGTTCTCCTTTTCCTCCTCTTTCATCACGTCGGGCAGCTGCTGCGGCGTGTCGGGCACGTCAGCCAGTTCTATCTTGCCCCCCTCGTTGTTGATGAAGTTGTCGATAAGGCTCTGCCCCTTCATCTGCGGCTCGCCCTCGGCCTGTTTCTTCTCCTCCTCGCTCTCCGTCTCAAGCAGATACGACACGTAGTCCACGGCGGCATCGGCCGGCGTGGGCTTGCGCTTGGGCGCGTCGGAGGGCGCGGGTTCCTCGGGTATCGTTTCGAGGAACTGGTCGATGAGCGATATGGTGCGGCTCTCCTTCCCGTCGGTGTGGTATTTCTTTGTGGCCTTCTCCTCGGTGTTGCGCAGCTTGTAGTGCGCCGCCTCCACGAGTTTGAATATCACCTTGCGGTCGGAAAGGAACGTCGCCGCCTTGCGCAGTTCCTCGTCGAAGAGCGGACTGTGGAGAATATACAGGTTCTGGAGCATCAGCAGCCTCGCCGTCTGGTAATACGGATACAGGGCAACGAGGGAACGCAGGTCGTAGAGCGTCTCCTTGTCCATTAGCTCAGGATGCCTTATGAGTTGTCCTAAATCCATTCGTGTTCAGATGTTATGGCTTGTGCCGATGTTATGAAATACTGAAAATCAATGATGCCAGTGCAGCGAGCCGCGCGTCACCAGTTCGCCACGGTGGCGTTGAATATCTGGTCGGTGAGCTGCTTCACCATCTGCGTGACGCACTCCTCCTGCACGGAGTTGAGCGACTGCCGGCTGTCGTAGGTTGTTGTGGCGGTGAACTGCCGTTCGAAGTCCTCGCTGTGGTTCACGTTGTTGGTGAACCTCACGTTCACCGTCATCGCCAGCTCCACCTGTGCCGACTCGCCCTGCGCCGTGACCGCCTTGTTGCGCTGCGTGTACTGCGTTATCTCGCCCTCGATCTTCAGGTCGCCGTTCCTCTTCACCTGCGTCAGCCTGGTGTGGTCGGCGAAGGCGTCCTTCAGCTGGTTGTTGAAGATGCTCGCCATTGGTCCCCACACATAGCTGGAGCGGATGGGGAAGTCGGCAATCTGTATCGTCTTGGTCTTGGTGTAGTCGATGCTCGCGCCGTTGAACTTATACGACACGCTGCACGCCGTGACGACGGCGGCAAGAAGCGCGACCATGAGCCACGCCACGCCTTTGGCGGACATTCGCCTTATACCTTTTATATATATAGATGTCTTTCCCTTGGGGTTCATTTCGGTGGGGTTTTCTTTTTTACGTGTTATTCCGATGACTCGTTAAATCCGTAACGCTTGATGCGCCTGTAAAGGGTGCGGTCGGAGATGCCCAGTTCCTGCGCCGTCTTCTTCCTGTTGCCCCCGTTCTTTTCGAGAGCCTTTTCGAGCATGTGGCGGCTGATGTTCTCGAGGTTGAGGTTCTCGGGTTCGGATATTTCCTCAGCCACTGCATCCTGCACTACCGGCTCTCCCCTGCCTATCCGCTCCACACGCGCCGCGCCGTCGGGCTGCGCCGGCTGGATAAGGGTGGGCATATTGCTGTGCTGCGCCCCCTCAATCTGTTTCACGCCGCCCGCGCCGCGCGCCTCGTCGAGCCGCTTGCGCAGGTCGTCCACCTCGCGGCGCAGTTCGCCCACGGTGCCTCGCAGTTCATAGAGAATTTTATAGAGCAAGTCGCGCTCGCTCTCGTAGGAATGTGCGGATGAAGACCCCGACGCGGAGCTTACCGTGGCAATCTGCGTGGTCTCCATGTCCTGCGGTATGAACTGCAGGAGGTTTTTCGCCGTTATCTCCCTCTCGGTGGAGAGGATAGACATCTGCTCGGTGATGTTCTTTAGCTGGCGCACATTTCCCGGCCATTTGTATTTCAGCATCAGCTGCTTCGCGTCGTCGCCGAGGGTGATTTTCGGCAAGTTGTATTTCTCCGCCATCTGCATGGCGAAGAGACGGAAGAGCAGCAGTATGTCGTTTCCCCTCTCCCTGAGCGGCGGCATCTGCACGGGAATGGTGTTGAGACGGTAATAGAGGTCTTCGCGGAAGCGTCCCTCGCTCACGGCCTTGCGCATATTCACGTTGGTGGCCGCCACGATGCGCACGTCGGTCTTCATTATCCTCTGTCCGCCCACGCGGATATACTCCCCGGTCTCAAGCACCCGCAACAGGCGCGCCTGTGTGGCGAGGGGCAGTTCGCCCACCTCGTCGAGGAATATAGTGCCTTTGTTCGCCGTGCCGAAATATCCCTCGCTCTCGCCCACGGCCCCGGTGAACGAACCTTTCTCGTGTCCGAAGAGTTCGCTGTCGATAGTCCCCTCGGGTATCGAACCGCAGTTTATGGCGAAATATTTTTCCCGCTTGCGCGGAGAATTGTCGTGTATGATGCGCGGTATAATTTCCTTTCCCACGCCGCTTTCTCCGATTATGAGCACGGAAAGGTCGGTGGGCGCCACTTGCAGTGCGACGTCCAATGCCCGGTTGAGAGCGTCGCAGTTTCCCACGACATTATACCGCTGTTTTACTTTCTGGAGTTCGGATGCATTCATATTATCGGGACAAAGTTACACAATAATATCCGGTATCGGGTCAAAGCCCCCCATTTTTTTCATCATGCCGCGCCGCCTTCCTGCGTTCCACCTTTATGAGGAGCAGTCCGATGGCAGTCCAAAGCAGTTCGCGGATCCTCACTATCAGCGCAACGAAGATGCCGCTGCTCGCCGTCATGGCGAGACCCGCCGCCGACATGACGAAGCCCCCTTCCCTGCCCCCGAGCTGCAGGGGGATAAAGAAGAGCAAGTTGGCGAAGAGCGAGGTGAACGCCAGCATTATGACGCACGCCACATAACTCACATCGTGCGACAGGACAAGGAGCACGAACATTATCTCGAAGCACGAGAGGAAACGCCCGGCGAGTTCGAGAGCCACGGCGAGGAAGAACGTCACGGGGTTCTGCCTGTGCAGGGCGGCGATCTGCCTGTCCACGTTCTCTAACTGTTCCCTGTGTTCCGTCGCCATTCGCCTCGCCCACTTGCCCACCCAGGGCAGATGCCCGAGCCAGCGTGAGAGCCTCACGGCAAGTCCCTTCTTGTAGCCTTTCATAAAGAACCACAGTCCGAGGAAGCAGAACGCTGTGATGAGCGCGAGTATCACGCCAAGCCCGAAGCCTATCGGCACTGGGGCGGCTATGATAAACAGTGCGACGGACAGGAGCCAGAACCAGAAATGGCAGAAGATGTGGGTCATCACATAGAGTATGACCGACGACGAAGCCCTCTCCACGCCGATTTTGGGCGTGAGTTCCATTATGCGGTAAGCCTCGCCACCCATAAGTCCTCCGGGCGTGGCGTAGTTGAGGGCGAAGCCCGACACCGTGACTTTATACAGCCACCAGAAGCCGAACTCCCTTTTCGCCCCCGGCGCGCGCCCCTGCCTGATGATGAGATACCACGACATGGTGTTGAGCGCGTAGACCGCCAGCCACAGGGCCATGACAGCCCAGAACCAGTAGCCGGCGCGCCGCAGTCCCTGCCACACCTCGGCGTAGTCGAGCTGCGTGAGCATCACGGCAAGCACCGCTATGCCGAAGACGAAGAAGCCGTTTTGATATTTCCTGTCCATCGCCGGCTCTTACCCTTCCTTCTGCTCCGTGGGGCGCGGGCGTTTCGGCGTGGCGAACCTCACCTTTTCGCTGTCGTCCCTGCGCTCGTGGTAGAGTTTCTTGAGCGGGTTCTGCATCGGTTCGTCGTAGTTCGCCCTGTTCCTGAAGATGTCGATTGCGCTGTAAACCGCCATGCGGAACGAAGTCTCGTCGGCAGTACCCTTCCCGGCGATGTCATACGCCGTGCCGTGGTCGGGCGAGGTGCGCACAATGGGCAGTCCAGCGGTGATGTTCACGCCCTCGTCGCCCACTATGGTCTTGAACGGTGCGAGCCCCTGGTCGTGGTACATGGCGAGCACGCCGTCGAAAGCCGTGTATGAGCCGTGGCCGAAGAAACCGTCGGCGGCAAACGGTCCGAACGCCTTAATGCCGTTGGCCTCCAGCTCTTCAAGGGCGGGCTTTATCACGGTTTCCTCCTCGTTGCCAATCACTCCGCCGTCGCCGGCATGGGGGTTGAGCGAGAGCACGGCAATCCTTGGGGCGGACACGCCGAAGTCGCGCTTCAGGGCGTTGTGGAAGATTGTGCATTTCTCCACGATGCCATCCTTGGTTATCGCCTTCGCCACGTCGGCTATGGGCAGATGCGTGGTGACGAGAGCCACGCGGAGCGTGTTTCCGGCGAGTATCATCAGAGCCTTGCCGCCCTGCCCCACCTTTTCCTGGATATACTCCGTGTGTCCGCAGAAGTGGAAGTCGTCGCCCTGTATGTCGTTCTTGTTTATCGGCGCCGTAACGAGCACGTCGTATGCCCCTGTGCCGAAATCCGCCATCGCCCTGTCGAGAGCCTTCAGCGCCGCGCTTCCGGCTTCCTTAGAGGGCTGTCCCATTTCCACCTTCACGTCGTCGTCGAACGTGGCGAGGAGGTTCACCTTACCGTCCACCGCGTCTTCCGCCTTGTTGATAATGGTGAAGGTGGCCTGTATGCCGAGCGCGTTCCTGTGGTATGCCGCCACCTTGGGCGAACCATATATAATAGGTATGCACAGTTCGAGCATCGCCGGCTCGGCGAAGGTCTTGAAGATTACCTCGTAGCCTATCCCGTTTGTGTCGCCGTGGGTTATGGCGACTCTTATCTTTCCGTTTTCCATTGTCGTTATTTTTGTCGTGCCATAAAAATGCACGCGTCATTATTGTTCCTGGTTCTTTTTCTTGGTACTCAGCAGACCGCACGCCGCCCAGATGTCCTGTCCGCGGCTCGCCCTTATGGTGGTGAAAACGCCGTGCTTGGTCAGGTAGTCGCGGAACGACTCCATTTTCCCGTCGTCCACGCCGCGCAGGTCCACGCCGGGTATCTGGTGGAACCTGATGAGGTTCACCCTGCACTCCAGCCCCTCCACGAGTTTCACTATCTCGCGGGCGTGAACCATCGAGTCGTTCACCCCGGCGAAGACAATGTATTCAAACGACAGGCGACGCTGGTGGGTGAAGTCATACTGGTGCATGAGCGCCACCACGTCTTTTATCGACATCCCCTTTTCCGCCGGCATCAGCATGGCGCGCTGTTCGGGTATCGGCGAGTGCATGCTTATCGCCACATGGCAGTCGCTCTCGTCGAGGAAGCGTTTGAACTTGTTCTTCACCCCCACGCTGCTCACGGTGATGCGCTTGGGGCTCCATGCGAAGCCGTAGTCGGCGGTGAGTATCCGCGTGACCTTGAGCACGCTGTCGAGGTTGTCCATCGGTTCGCCCTGCCCCATGAACACCACGTTGGTGAGTTTTTCCCTCTCGGGCAGCGCGTAAATCTGGTTCAGGATGTCAGCCGCCGTGAGGTTTCCCTCGAAGCCCTGCTTTCCGGTCTGGCAGAACAGGCAGTTCATCTTGCAGCCCACCTGCGAGGAGACGCAGAGCGTGGCGCGGTCGCCGTCGGGGATGTACACCGTCTCGACGAACTTTCCTGCCGCCGTGGGGAAGAGGTATTTCACGGTGCCGTCCTTCGACCTTTGGCTGTCGATAGCGTCCATCGCGCCCACGGTGTACTGCTCCTTCAGCTTTTCCCTGTTCCCTTTCGAGATGTTCGTCATCTCGTCAATGTCGCGTATTCCCTTACCGTAGAGCCACTTCGCCATCTGCGCGCCGGTAAACGCCGGCATCCCGAGCCGCCGTGCCGTCTCTTTCAGTTCGTCGAGTGTCTGTCCCATAAGGGGTGTCTTGTTCTCTGCCATCATGCTTCTCTTTTTTCGCCGCGGCTGATATTGCGCCGCTATTTCCCGGCAAAGGTACAAAAAAAGCACGACACTACGCTTGCCCCCACGCAACATTTCATTG
>CAVHWJ010000151.1:0-6596 GCA_963639565.1 uncultured Prevotella sp.
GATGTCCTGTAAGAAATCCCTCTGCATTGTCGTGTCTTTTGTTTCTGCAAATGTAACCCATTACCCTTAATACTCCAAATTTACGGGAGACAAAAACTCCCGGCAAAAGTCATAGAAGACTTGTCGGGAGCATTTTATTTTATCACTCTACAAATAGAGTTTCTGTAAAGCCATTACTTTACAAATTTCTTGCCGTTCTGAACGTAGATACCGTTTGAAAGAGCCGAAGCGTCTGTTCCTACAAACTTTCCGTCGATAGAGTAGATGTTGCTGCTCGGATTGATTACGTTCTTTATAACCTCATTGATACCGGTAGTGCTGTCTGCCCACTGCGGAGCATCCTCAGAAAGGTCGATGTTTCTGTATGTAGCGCCATCAGTACCACAAACAACAGCGAAGCCCATCACATAAGCCTTCTTCTTGAAATTGAAAGCGAACTTGCTGTCAGATGTCCAAGAGATAAGCTTATCACTTGCTACAACCTTGCCGTCAGCGTCCTTAGCCTGCTCATAGAACTGAAGCAGAGACTTAACAATTTCCTGATTTTCTCCATTCTTGTTAATCTGAAGATTTGGATTTGTCATTTCGTCCTCAGTGCCCTGCGCATTAGTCAGGTCAACAACGAGCTTCAAAGGCTTTGCGAAATGTATCTCATACCACTGTGCAGAACCTTCCAACGGTGTTGTCATTTCCGGAGCTATATAAGACTTCAACTTACGGTTTGTAGGATCACCCTCAAAATTAATGTAATCAGCATCCTTCTTGTCACCATCATACTCGCGGGCATAGAACTGCATCTGTCCTGACGAAGCAAGATAGAAAATAATCTGCTTAACATTTGAGAGACCCTGCTCGTTGTATGAATCCTTGAGCTTGATTTCTGAGTTTGAGTTCAAGCAAGAATATGTGCCGGCTTTGAAAGTAGCACCTGTTTCAGGGTCTGTGTAGTCCTGCTCCAACACGTGATAGTTCGTGCCGTTTGCCGTACCGCCACTGAGAGGGAATGCTGTATAGTCTGCATCAAGGAACGCACCTGCCACCTTGTCTGCAATACCTGTTATCTTATTTTCCTCAGGACATTCTACCAAGTCTGCGCCATCCTTACCTGCTCCGGGTGTAACCACAGGATGTGTTCCCTCAGGAAGAAGAGCACAGGTCTTGAAATAAAAGTTGTTCTGAAGTTTGTAAGCAGTCTGGGCATTAGCCATTGTGCAGCCAAGGATTGCGGCTGCTGCCAAAGAGTAAATTCTTTTCATCTTTCTTTAATTTTAGTTTGTGAATATAGTTATTAGACTCTATTTTTTCGGTAAAGACGGCGATGAGCGGACGATCCGCCCGACTCATCGCCATTATAAATTGTCGGTATTAATATCCCGGGTTCTGGTATTCACTGCCATTTGTCAAGGCATCGGTGAACGTAGTAGAAATAGGACGGAGAGCATAGTCAGGATTGAAATACTTGGCGAGATCAGGATGTGTCTCCTCAAGATAAGTCTTGTCCTTTAGCATACCAGTACGCTTCAGGTCATAGAAGCGGCAATATTCGCCACAAAGCTCACGTCCACGCTCGTCAAGCACGGTGCGGATTGTCGGAGTCCCAGTCAGAGGTTTAGCCCCGGCTCTGTTTCTCACCTTATTGATGTATTCCAAAGCGTTGTTTCCGCCATTCAAGTCAATATCAAGCTCGGCTGCGATGAGGTAAACCTCAGACATACGCATCATAAATGTTGCGTTGAGGTTACCAAGACGCATCTTGTCGGGGTTTACAACATAGTAATTGCTGCTGTTGTGCTTGTTCAGCGACGGGTATAAATAACGCCACTGGTTCTCGTTGCCTGAAGCATTCTTCATTATGACATTGCGGTTAGCGTCATCATAAACAGCCTTGTAGTCAACCACGAGGTAAGGAACAGTAGAACTCTGCGCTTTCTCCGTCTCGTAGTCAGCATCCTGCGGCATAATAATCTTGATTGCCGGCTGACCTACGGCGATGCGTTTTCCACGAACAGCATCATCCTTGTTCCATGCTTTCAAGTCATCGTCTGTCTTCCAGATGTAAGCCTTGTTAGCGTTCCATTCTGTCGTGAAAGACTTGTGGAAACGCGGGTCAAGAGTATTGTCGTCCTGAACATACAAGTTCAAGAGGTGCTGTGTCGGCATGAAGATGCCCTGATAACTGCCTTCCCATGTCTGACGGGCAGTTACATTGTCCTCGCGTGCGCCGAACTTGTTAAGTACACAGAGGAATTTCTCGTCCATACGGTTACATTTCTGAGCGCCGTTGCTTGATCCGTGACCATCAGCACCTGAATACCAGCGATGTTTCCAAAGAGCCTCTTTGTTAGTCCAGTTATTGGCCTCGTTAAACACATCCTCATAGTTCGGATACATATATGCGCCATACTGGCTGCCGCCGCTCTCACAGTCACTGATAAGTTTTTTGGCTGCCTCCATACCTTTCTGCAGATATTCTGTCGAGCCATACTCCTTAGTCTGCAGACAAGCCTTTGCCAAGAAGCCGAGAGCGGCTTTCTTTGTAGGAGTTGTACAAAGATCATCCGTACCTTTCTCAAGATGTTCAGCGGCGAACTCAAGATCAGGAATAATGATTTCCTTGTAGATTGTCATAGGCTCAGTGCGTACCGGAGAATAATCCGCCTTCAGCTCATCCTTTTCAGTGAGCATCGTCATTCCTCCGAACTGCTCAACGCCGTTGAAATAGTAGATAGCCCTCATAAAGCGGGCCTGAGCCAAAATGTTGTTGAGTTCTTCGTCCGTGAAATTGCCCTTCGCCTTGTCAGCGTCCTTTATCACGATGTTACAGGCTGAAATACCGTCGTATGTGCTGTTCCACAAAGCGTTGGTATAAGTTGTCTGCGGAGTGGCACCGGCATAGAACCAGAAATACTGCTGATAAGCGTTGTCATCGTTGGCACGGTAAGTCCAAAGGTCAGTATCGCCCTCGGTAAATTCCATAAAGCCATCAGTACCATAGTACGTGCGCTCCATGCCAAAGAAACAGTTGTTCAGCAATTCCACATAGCCGTCCTTGGTCAATGCCAAATCGTCGAGGTCGAATCCTCCGGGATTTTCCTCATCAAGGCTACATGACGCAAATCCGCCCGCAACGAGAGCAAGCGAGGATGCCATGAATATATTTTTAATTAAACTTTTCATAAATTTCTGTTGTTGTTTTGTTATAAAACCATTTTATCAGAATGTCACGTTTACTCCGAACACGAACTGACGGTATGTAGGGAATGCGTCTGAACCGTTAGTCTCAGGGTCAGTGCCTCTCAGTTTTGAGTCAAATGTCCAGATTACTGGATTGTATGCCGTAAAGTAGAAGCGCAGCTTCTCCATCAGTATCTTCTTGGAGAGATTCTTCGGAACGGTATATCCGAGCGTTACATTCTTCAGCTTAATGAACGAACCGTCACGGTAGTACAGAGCCGAATAAACGGTGCTCTGCTCATCACCTGAACCGGGACGCGGATAGTATGCTTCCTGATTGCTCTCCGTCCAATAGTCTGACGTGGAAATCTGGTTATCTGTTACAGAGTACTTAGCCGTATAGCGTCCGAGAAGGTCGCTCTTGATAGTCTGTCCCAAACGTGCCATGATGAACACAGAGAGGTCAAAGCCTTTGTATGCAAGGCTGTTGTTCAAGCCGAAAATCCAGTCAGGGTTCTGGTGACCAAGTATCTGACGGTCATCCTGTCCGTACTTGTGAACGCCGTTGTCGCCGTCCTTGTCGTTTGTGGCAACTTTGATGAAGCCAGGCTTAACTCCGTATTTCGTCATCAGTTCAGCGTCATCGGTAGTTTTCCAAAGTCCCTGATATGAATAGTCATAGAAAGACTTGATAGGCTGTCCCTCGAAGAGATTTTCAGCCTTAATGTCTCCGTCAGGAAGAACATCAATCTTCTCCTTGCTCCATGTCATTGAAAGAGAAGTGTTCCAAGTGAAATCCTTGGTGCGGATATTGTGGCTGTTGATAGTTGCCTCAAAACCGTGGTTGCTTGTCTCTGCAAGGTTCTGCCACATCTTCAGAGGAGAACCCCATCCTGTAAATCCACCGGTGATAGGCACCATACGGGAGAAGAGCAGGCCCTTGGTCTTTGTCGTGAAATACTCCAAAGAACCGTCAAGGCGACCGCCAAGCACAGCGAAGTCAAGACCGAAGTTCCAGTTGTAGGATTTCTCCCAACCGAGGTTTGCACTTGCCACAGTTCCAGTGTACTGAGCGAACGGAACAACCTTTCCGTTAACCGTTATACCGGATGCAGAGTAAACGATAGGAGTAGTTGTGGTTGAATAAGCTCCCATACCACCCGAGTTACCTGTAACACCGTAGCCGATACGCAATTTCAAGTTGTCGAGCCAACCCTTTGTGCTCTCCATGAATTTCTCATCGCTGATACGCCATGCGACAGCCGCTGCAAAGAAACTGTCCCATTTGTTTCCTGGTGAGAACCAAGACACGCCATCCCAACGATTTGAAAGGTTCAGCATATACCTTCCTTTATAAGAATAGTTGAAACGCAAAGCGTAAGACATCTTCTGTGTCTGCGAATAGTCAGACTCGATATGCTGTGACTTAGCCGAAGTCAAACGGTGGAACGACCACTTGTCAATGTCCTGACCACTGCCGCCGGTAACATAAGACTCACTCTGTGACTTCTGCCATGACGTTACGAATGTCGCACCGAAATCGTGGTCTTTAGCCACAGTAATCTTGTAGTTCAGGACATTCTCCCACAAATATGAGTAAGACTCGCTGTGGTGAACCTCAGCATGAGGTGTCTGTGCATAAGTAGGACGGTTCGCGTTACAGTCTGCGCCCCAGTACAATCCCTGACGGGAGTTGTTCAACGTCGCGCTCAACTGAGACCTGAAACTCAGACCCTTTACAGGAGTAAGTTCCAAATATCCAGTCGTATTTATATAGGTGGAACGCGTGTTGTTTACATACTGGTCCTTGATGTAGTCGCCGAGCGGAGAATACTGGCTGTTGATGTATTCATGACGGATAGAACCATCTTGATTGTATGCGTCTCCAAGGGGGAATGCCGTGATAGCCCTTGTGAAAGTGTTTTTCACCCCGGCGTCGCGGTCGCGGTAATTCAGGTTTGAAGTAAATCCAACCTTAGCCCACTTGAATATCTCTTGGTCGATATTCAAACGAACCTGATACATATCCTGCTGCTCGTTTTTCAGAATACCCTTGTCCTGGGTATAAGAAAGTGCGGCATACACCTTGGTCGTCTTGCCACCTGCATTTACCGACAACGCGTATTTCTGCTTTGTGGCAGTTCTGCCAGAAGCCTCATCAACCCAGTCTATCCATTTGCCCTTCTCGTAAGCCTCAAGGTATGTAGGATTGTTGAAGATTACCGACATACTTTCGGGATAGCTGCCATTCTTATAGTTGTAAGCCTCCTTCTGATAGTTCACCCACTCGTCGCCGGTCATACCGTGCTTGTAGTTAGGATTACCGCTGAAGCCATAGTATGCGTCGAAATTCACAGTAGCCTTGCCCTGCTTGCCTCGCTTTGTGGTAATCATCACCACACCGTTGGCACCGGCAGAACCGTAGATAGCGGTAGAAGAGGCATCCTTCAACACGTCGATTGTCTCAATATCAGACGGATTCACCTGACTGTAACTTCCGGGAACGCCATCAATGATGAACAGAGGCTCGTTGCTTCCGTAGATAGAACGAGAACCGCGAAGAAGAATTTCGGGGCTGCTGCCTACCTGACCAGAGGTAACGGCAATATCCATACCGGCTACCTTACCCTGCAATGCCTCCATAGCGTTGCTGGTAGGAGCTATGGTTATATCCTCTGATTTGATAGAAGCCACGGCACCGGTAAGGTCACGTTTCTTCTGTGTGCCATATCCGATAACCACCACATCATCAAGTCCCACCACATCGGGATCCATTTTCAGCGACATCTGTCCGCTGGTAACCTTTACGGTCTTTTCCTTATATCCTGTATAAGACAGTTTAATTGTCGAGCCTACCGGGGCATTGAGCGTGAAATTTCCGTCGAGATCGGTAACTGTGCCGTTCTTGGCACCGCTTTGCGGTATAACAGTAACGCCAATCATCGGCTGACCGGTCTCGTCAACAACAGTACCCTTCACAACACCACTCTGCTGAACGGATTGCGGCGAAGGGGCAATGTTTCCGTTGCCTGCTGCATAAACAGCTGCAGGGCAAAACACTGCTGATGACAGAGCAAGCGCGATGGACATTCTTTTCAAGTCAGAACTTGAATTATACATCTTTCTTGTCTTCATATAAATAGATTTTTGTAAATGATTATAATTTCTTCTTTATAAATGTAAAAACGCACTTATATTAAGTTTGTAACCTTTATTTTTTGTTTTTTTTCTAAAACCTACATATCTCACCTTATTATATTAATAAGCGAGGAGCTATTCACGGGAAACATGAGGCAATTACTGTATCTTCACATTAACGTTCTCCTGCTTGATGCCCTTGCAGTATTTGAACTCTGCGGGCTTCTTGGCGGTGATGTCGATGTTCTTCAGGTTGATGTTCTCCACGGGCATTTCGGGCAGAC
>CAVHWJ010000152.1:0-6578 GCA_963639565.1 uncultured Prevotella sp.
GGAGCTTCCCCACGGGTTTCGTTCCCAGTTCCAATGTCGCTTGGTTATTCATTTCTTTTCCTTCTTTCCTAAAGATTTTATTGTTGTCAGTTTATATATGTATTAAAGTTATGCCGTGGGCAATCCCCCCTACTCCACGAGGAATATGTCGTCGCTGTCCGCCGCGCTTGCCTCGTTCTCCGTCTTTGGCTTGGGCGGATTTTTCAGGTTGCCCTTCTCGTCAAACATACCGTAGGTGGTGCGCAGCACGATGAACTCCGTTCGGCGGTTCAGCTGGTTGCATATCTCCTGCTTCTCCTTGTCGAGCTTCTTGATGAAATCCTCCGTCAGCACGTCGCCCTCCTTGAGCCACGGATATTTCTCGGTGAGTTTCTTGCGAATCGTCTTGGGCTTCATCTTGCCGTAGCCCACGGGGGTGAGGCGGTCAGCCTTGATGCCCTTGCTGATGAGGTATTTCACCACCGTCTCCGCCCTGTGCTGCGAGAGGGTCTTGTTATATGTCTCGCTGCCCTTGTAGTCGCAGTGCGCACTGAGTTCTATCGTAACGTTGGGGTTCTCTTCAAGCAGTTTCACGAGTTCGTCGAGTGCCGCCGTGGACTCCTCGCGCAACGTGTATTTGTCGAAATCATAGAAGATGTTGTCTATCAATACCGGCACGCGTATCGAAGCGAGGGGGAACTGGAGCACGTGGTCTTCCGACTGCTGCACGGGCTTTATGCTTATCTCCTCCTTGTGGTTGAGGAAGCCCTTGCACGTGGCGAGCAGCACGTAGTCCACTCCCGGGTTCACAACCTCGGTGAACGAACCGTCGCCCTTCACGCTGAGGGTCTTGTTGGTGCCGTCGTTGCCCACGATATACACCTGTGCGGCGGGCAGTTCGTAGCCCTCCATTTCGTAGACCCAGCCCGTTATGGTCTGCACTATCTCGGGTTTCTCAAAACTGTAAATATGGTCCCATCCCCTGCCGTCGCCGCGGTTTGAGGAGAAGAAGCCCCTGTTGTGCGCACCCTCGAACGTCATGCCGAAATCGTCTGCCTGAGAATTGAGGGGATAGCCGGGATGTTCCAAAACTATCTTCTTCGTGTTCCTGTCGTATTTGGCGATGAAGATGTCGAGACCGCCAAGCCCGGGATGTCCGTTGCTTGAGAAATAAAGGTCGCCGTTGGGACGGAAGGTAGGGAAGAGTTCGTCGCCGGCGGTATTCACCGGTTCGCCGAGGTTCTCCACGCCGCCAAGTCCGGCAGCCGTGATGCGCACACGCCAGATGTCGTAGCCGCCCTTGCCGCCCGGCATATCAGAGGCGAAATAGAGCCATTCGCCGTCGGGCGACACGGCAGGGTGGGCGTAGCTGGAGAGCGTGTCGCGCGAGATTTCGAGTTTGCTTGCCTTGCCCCACGCGGCATCGGCGCGGTTCGACGTGACTATCGTGGCGAAGCGAGGATAAGAGGGGTCGGAGACGCACTGCGTGAGATACATCACCCTCTGGTCGGGCGAGAAGCAGCACGCCCCTTCGTCGTATTCGGTGTTCAGTCCCGAGGAAATCGTCTGCGGTCTGCCCCATTTCCCTTTTTCGTCTTTCTGCGAATAGAAGATGTCGCCGTTCTTCGTCCCCGTGATGCCGCTCAGTTCGTCGCCCTCCGCCTCGTTGCGCGTGGAGGTGAAATAGAGCTGCTCATACTGGTCGCCGCAGAACATCGGCGAATAGTCGGCGCGGCGCGAATTGAAGATGTCCATCTTCTTCACCGTGTACGAAGAACCCTGTTCCTTTATCTTCCTTGCGGTGAGAGCCGATTGCAGTCCGTTTTCCGCCAGTTCATTGCCGGGCATGGAGTCGGCCAGCGCACGGAACTCCTGTTCCGCCTCGCGGTAGTTGCCGTCCTTCAGCAAAGCCCTTGCGAATGAGAGGTGCGTGTCGGCGGAATCGGCATTGTAGCGTATGGCGTTGCGGTAGGCGGCAATGGCTTTCTGGTTGTAGTTTATGCGGTCGTAGCACATCGCCATCTTGGCGGCGTACTTGCCTCGTTGCGCCTTGTCCTTGGGTTTGGTGCTGCCGTATGCCTTCTTGTATTGCGCCGCCGCATCGTAGTATTCGCCGAGGGCGAGGAATTTCTCGCCTTTCTTGAAATAGCGTTCCGGTCCGCAGGACGCAAGCAGTGCGACAAGGCAGACAAGCAGTGCGCACACCGCCTTTCGCAAAAAGCGCGAAAGGCGTGAAACAGCGTCTGCGCGTGTCTCCGCCGTGCCGTTTATTGTATTTATCGAATTATCACCTTGCATATATAGGATAAACTCAAACTTTCCTGTTTTATTGTGCGAATGGCTGCCTAAATGTGCATCCTTCGTTCCATCTGCTGCATCCGTAGGCGGCCTTGCCCTTTATCACAGTTCCTTTGCCGCAGAGCGGACACACCTTGCCCACCATTGTATCTACGGTGGGGGCAGCGGCGGTAACCGGGGCAGTGGCGGAAGGCGGCGCACTGACCGTGGCTGCACGGGGCGCGCGCGGCTTACGGGTCTTTTTCTTCATGTCCTCGTCGGTGAGCACCGTCACCTGTCGGTTGCTGTTGTCCGTTAGCACGTCATGCACTATCTCGTTAATCTGGTCTTTCAGTTCGCTGATAAACTGCGCCGGGTCGTAGGTCTTGTGCTCTATGTCGCGCAGCTTCTTCTCCCAGATACCGGTGAGTTCGCAGCTCTTCAGCAGTTCTTCCTTTATGAGGTCGATGAGTTCTATTCCCGTGGCGGTAGCCACAAGGTTTTTCCTCTCCCTCCTTATATAATGCCGTTTGAAAAGCGTCTCTATGATGCCGGCGCGCGACGACGGCCGTCCGATGCCGTTCTCCTTGAGCGCGGCGCGCAGTTCCTCGTTGTCCACGAACTTTCCTGCCGTCTCCATGGCTCGCAGCAGCGTGGCCTCGGTATAGTATTTCGGCGGCGTGGTCCATTTCTCGGTCAGCGTGGGGGTGTGGTTGCCGCTCTCGCCCTTCTGGAAGTCGGGCAGCGTGCGCTCCTCGTCCTGCTGCTTGCCGTCGTCGGTGTCTGTCTGTTGCGCGGTGTCCTTGGCGTAGACATCGCGCCATCCCTGTTCGAGGATGAGCTTTCCGGTAGCCTTGAACTCTATGCCGTCCACGTCGCCGAGCACGGTGGTGGTGGCGAACTTGCAGTCGGGATAGAACACGCTGATGAAGCGGCGCGTGATGAGGTCGTAGACGTGGCGTTCCATGTCGCTCAGTCCCTGCGTCGGAACGCCGGTGGGGATGATGGCGTGGTGGTCGGTCACTTTCGACGTGTCGAACACCTTGTTGGATTTCTTCAGCGGCCTTCCCCTCAACGCCTGTGTAAGGTTCTCGTAACCCCTTATGCCGTTGAGTATTCCGGCGCACTTGGGATAGATGTCGTCGCTCAGATACTGCGTGTCCACACGGGGATAGGTGGTGAGCTTGCGCTCGTAGAGGGTCTGCACGATTTTCAGCGTCATGTCGGCACTCATGGCGAACTTGCGGTTGCAGTCCACTTGCAGCGACGTTAGATCATAGAGTCGCGGCGGTGCCTCCGTCCCCTTTTTCTTCTGAACGTCGGTCACGGTAAAGGGTTTCCCCTCTATCGTCTGGAACGCCTGTTCGCCCTCCTCCTTGGTGGTGAATTTCCCCTTCGTGGCGGTGAACGTGGTGTCGCGGTATACGGTGGCGAGCACCCAATATGGTTCGGGCTGGAAATTGTCTATTTCCTTCTGCCTGTTCACTATCAGTGCGAGCGTGGGGGTCTGCACCCTGCCGATGGAGAGTACCTGTCGGTTCTGTCCGTATTTCAAGGTATAAAGGCGCGTGGCGTTCATGCCCAGAATCCAGTCGCCGATTGCGCGGCTCAGTCCTGCCATATACAGCGGCTGGTAGTTTTCCTGCGGTTTCAGGTCGGCAAAGCCCTCGCGTATCGCCTCGTCGGTCATCGACGAAATCCAGAGCCGCTTCACCGGGCATTTGGCGTTGGCCTTCTGCATCACCCACCGCTGGATTAGTTCTCCCTCCTGCCCGGCGTCGCCGCAGTTGATTATGCCGTCGGCGTTCTGCATGAGCTTTTCTATTATGGAGAACTGCTTTTTTATCCCCTTGTCGTCGATGAGCTTTATGCCGAAGCGCGCCGGTATCATCGGCAGCGAGGCCAAGCTCCACCGTTTCCACAACGGGGTGTAGTCGTCAGGCTCTTTCAGGGTACACAGATGCCCGAAGGTCCACGTCACCTGGTAGCCGTTGCCCTCCATATACCCGTCGCGCGAACCGTTAGCCCCTATTATTTTGGCTATGTCCTTGGCCACGCTGGGTTTCTCAGCTATGCAGACTATCATCGACGTGGCTTATTCTTTCACAAGACACTTTTCGATTTCCAACACATACACGTCGTGGTAGCCGCCTTTCTCGCCGTACCACTGCACGAGGCTCTTGTCGATGAAGTTGCACTCTTTCATGGTGTCCTTGTAGAGTTTGCGGCACACCATAGTGAGGCGTGCCTCGCCGAAGGTCACCTCTCCCCCTTCGGTCTCCACTGGGTGCAGTCCGGCTTCCTCCGCCTTGTCGGTGTCGCGGCCCGACTTTGTTCCGCAGATTGTCAATGCCTTGCGCTCGTGGTCGCCATGGCCGAGGAAAGAGAGTGTGAGCGTGTCGCCGCGCTCGATAAAGTCGTGGGTGTATCTTTCGGGACGGATGAATATCACCGTCACGGGCTTGTTCCACAGCCACCCCACGCATCCCCACGAGGCGGTCATCATGTTGAAGCTGTCTTTCGTTCCTGCGGTAACGAGCATCCACTCCTTACTTATGGTTTCAAAGAAATTGTCGGTCAGTTCTCTTGCGTCTATCGTTTTCATTGCATTAAAAATCTTTGTTTCGGACGGTTACTGTTGCAGCCGCCCTTTGTTATAAATCATATCGCCTTGCAAAGGTAGGCATTATTTGCGAGAAGCGGTAATTTTCACGTCACTTTGCCCTCGTGCCCACAAACACCACTTTCAGCGTGTTGGCGGTGCGAAGGGCCTGTTTCACCTGCATCACGGTGTTCATGTCCACGTCCTTGTCGGCACTTATCGCCACCGTGGGCTGCCCTCCGTCTTCGGGCGACATCTCGCTGCGGCGGCGCGCCAGCCTGTCGGCGAGTTCCCCGATGCCCACCACCTTGCTGTCCATCTGTATGCGGTAGCCGCTGCCGCCGCCCGCCGGCTTACCTATATATATATGTATAACGGATGACTTGTGGGCGAGGTCGGAGAGTTCCCTGCCCTGCGGCACACGGTATTTCACCTTCACCTCGTCCTGCCTCATGTGGGTAACGATGATGAAGAAGAAAAGCACCGAGAATATCAAATCGGGCAGCGACGCGGTGTTCAATGCCGGAACGTCGTGGCTGCGTTTTCTGAAATTAATCATTCGCCCTGTCCTCCTTTCCCTCCACGCTCTCCGTCACTCGCTGCGGATATTCCTTGTCCACCGCCTTGCGCTCGTCGGCGGTGCAGTCGGCATACGCCTTGCGGAAACGTTTCATGGAATATCGCTGGCGCAACGACAGATACGCCGTGGAGATGGCATCCTGCACGTGGAAATAGTCTTCGTAGCGGGATTCGGGGAGCATCGTCACGTTGATCACGTGCGCACTGCGCCGCGGCGAGTTTTCCACAAACCTCGAAACCCTCCCGGCAAGCTGCTTTATGTCCGTCGGCTTTTTGTCCACGGCAATAGTGTCGCCGGTGCCGATGGCGATGTCGAGCACGTTGCGCGCGTCCACCTCCGTCACCTGCTGCGTCTGCTCCTTCTGCCTGGGGGCGAGCTGGCGCTGCAAACCCTTGTTGGAGTCCATCGACGATATTACGAGGAAGAACACCAACAGGATGAACGATATGTCGGCCGTGGATGTGGCGTTAAGCCCCGGCACGGCGAGTTTCCTGCGTCTGCGAATCATTTGCTGCGTAATCTTGTTTTTCTGTTCAGTCCCGACATGGAATATACCACCGCCGCCACCGCCACGACAATCAGCACCGCCGTGGCGAAGATGAACATATCCGTGGTTTTCAGCCAGAACGTGTCGTCGAAGGCCTTGCCGTTCACTCGCACCGGGGATGACGAACCGCCGATAAAGCCCACGGCGAGCGACACGACGAGCAACGCCGCCGTGGTCCACGCTATGCGAGCCGCCGGGATGCCGTTCACCACCTTCTCCGCGCTGTGCGTGCGGTAGCCGTGCCACACGGCGCAAGCCGCCACGCAGACCGCAACCGCCGTCATGGCGTAGAGCAGCCACAGCACCACGTCGGTGAACAAGGGCGCGTTATACGAGGGGTCGTAAACGTAGGGCAGGTTGTAGCCTATGAGATAGAACAGCGCAAAGACCACAACCGCCACTCCAACAAGGGCGTAGAGCACCCGCGTGGAGATTTTCTCGGTTTTCAGTTTTCTCAGTCTGCCAATCATAGCCTATTGCTTTTTAACCGACATCTTGTATCTCACTATGGAGTCGAGCACGGAAATCGCCGACTCTTCCATCTGGCTCGTTATGTGCTCTATCTTGGAAATGATGTAGTTGTAGAACACCTG
>CAVHWJ010000153.1:0-6530 GCA_963639565.1 uncultured Prevotella sp.
CCGATACCGTAATAATTTTATACCTTTGTAAAGTGAAAACCTCAAAACGACAATATGGGTAAAGACATGGACATCAAGAAATACATCGGTGAGACCACCGGATATGACAAGAAGCGGGAAGTGGAGCGGCGCAAGGTGAAGGGCTGGCTGAAGAGCGTGAGCGCGTTTGCCAACGGAGACGGCGGCTGTCTGCTTTTCGGGATAGCCGACGACGACACCATCGTGGGACTGGCAGACGCAAAGGGAGACGCGGAATTCGTAAGCCAAAAGATAAAGGAACGCATCGACCCCGTGCCGCAGGTCAATCTGAAAATAGAAAGCGTGGACGGAAAGGACTTGCTCATTCTCAATGTGCAGGGAGGCGACGACACGCCCTATTACTACATGGGCGACAGCGTACTTGAAACCTTCGTGCGCGTCGGCAACGAGTCGGTAGTGGCGGAAGCCACCGACCACAAGAGGCTGGTGCTGAACGGACGCAACTCGTCTTTCGACGCACGCCCGAGCGACGAGCAAATCGACGACTTCTCCTTCTCCAAGCTGCGCAGCCGTTATTACGCATGGAACGGCGTGAGTTTCGACAACAAGCTCTACCGTTCTTTCGGCATGGTGGACAACAACGGTGTCCTCACTTATGCCGGTCTGCTCATGGCGGATGAGTGTCCGATGCGCCAAAGCCGCGTGTTCTGCACACGCTGGAACGGAAAGACAAGGGCCGGCGGAATAGTGGACGCTCTGGACAGCGCGGAGATAACCGGCGGACTTGTCACGTTGCTTGAAGACACGATGTCGTTCATCCGCCGCAACAACCGCATCATCTGGTACAAAGAGCCGATGCGGCGCGTGGAAGTCCCCGAATACATGGAGCGCAGTGTGTTGGAAGCCGTGGTGAACGCCCTCGCCCACCGAGACTATCTGATCCTGGGCAGCGAGGTTCATGTGGATATGTACGACGACCGCATGACGATATATTCCCCGGGAGGAATGCCCGAGGGGCGGCTTATCCAGGACATGGACTTGACGGACATCCCTTCAGTAAGGCGAAACCCGGTTGTCGCCGACATTTTCACCCAGTTGGGATTTATGGAGCGCAAGGGTTCCGGCATGGGCAAAATCCTCAACCCTATCAAGAACCTCCCCTATTTCACGGAAAGGCTCTTGCCCAAGTTCTTCTCCGACCGTGCGCAGTTCACCATAACCTTCCCCAACATGATTGGAGTCTGGCAGGAACTGCACCCGGGAACGGAGCTGAACTGGGTGGAAGATACTGATGACACCCAAGGTGACACCCAAGATGATACCACCCCCACAAGTACCCCCACAAGTACCCCCACAAGTACCCCCACAAGTAAAGGCAATATCCGGAAACTCGTCAGAGTGTTGGGCATGAACGAAATGAATGTAAAACAGATGATGGAGCTAATGGGACTGAAAGACAGGAAAAACTTTCTTGAATATACACTTGGCCCTACAATGGCAAATGGATTTATCCGTATGCTATACCCCGACTCGCCACGCCATCCGCGCCAAAAGTATTTGCTCACAGGCAAAGGACAGGAACTTTATTACCAAATGTATAAAAGGGAAAACAGCTAACGGATTGACATGAGATGAGGTTTAAGGGATAAATGTAACTCATAAAAAAACGCAGAAAAAAAATGCCAGTAAACAAGAACGCCTGCCTGCGCTATCAAATCCTGGACCAGTGCTTCAGCAGCAAGCACAGGAAATTCTGCTTCGACGACCTCGTGGATTTCGTCAGCGGAAAACTGGGCTACAACATCAGTCCACGGCAGATACGCGAGGACATTGCGAACTTGCGGATGAGACCGTACAACGCGCCGATAGAAGCCACGCTTTACGCCGGGAAGAAATGCCATTACCACTATTCCGACCCCGACTTTTCGATATACAGGAATGAACTGTCGCCCGAAGAACTCGCCAACCTACGCTCCACCATAGAAATGCTCAACAGATACCGTGGCATTCCTGCCAACGCATGGCTGGAAGAGGTGATTTCCAGCCTTGAATACCGTTTCGGCGTTAAGGCGAACTCCGAGAACCTTATTTCTTTCGAGCAGAACGACATGCTGAAAGGGTTGGAGCACCTTTCCGGACTGATAGATGCTACTATTAACCATCAGTCCGTGGAACTGTCGTACCAATCATACGGAAAAGACAAGCGGCAGACGCTTGTACACCCGTATTACATCAAGCAGTACAACGGCCGCTGGTTTCTCTTCGGCATGAACGGCGAGAAGAACAGAATTGAAAGCTATGCCTTGGACAGAATAGAGGAACATCGTTTGTCGGGCAAGCCTTTCGTCAAGAACGAGACCGTGGATTTCTCCACCTATTTTGATGATGTGATAGGCGTTTCCGTCCCCTACGGCGACACACCGGCGGAAGAGATAGTGCTGCGCTTTTCTGAAAAGAGGTTTCCCTACGTCGTCTCCAAGCCAATCCACCGCACCCAAAAGTTGGCGGGCGAACCATTCACGGTAAGCATAACGGTAAAGCCCAATCGCGAACTCCGCCAGCAGATATTCTCGTTTATTCCCGACGTGGAAGTGGTGTCCCCTGAGTGGCTCCGCAATGAAATCCGCGACAAAATAAAAGAAAACCTGAAGAAATATTCTTCTGTGCAGAATGACTGCACAGAAGAGCCGTAACTTTGCAACCGTTAATTGATTTGTTTCACGTTTTAACCGTTTTTCAGCATGCAGAACACACAGCGACCCGCCGATGCAGAGTTTGTAACCAACATGATTTGGCAGAACATCAGTCATGTCAGAGGAGACGTTTCCACAAGAGAAGCCTTTACCTCCGTCTTAGCTGTCATGTATGCTGTCCATAAAGGTTATCGGGTATGTGTTCAAGATTACCGCCACATTGAATTTGCATCCAACGGCGACGCGTTGCTCGGTGAGCTTATAGGCAATATCCCGAATTCGGATGTTGTGCAGGTTCTTCTTTGCAGAACATACACTGAACTGGAGAAAGTAGGAAAGGACCTATTTAACCGCATTTACGCTGATGTCCTTAAAAGCCTGTCGGATTTGGTCAGCACCAGTTCAAGGCTAAGAGACAGTGATTTCTACACTCCGAGAGAAATCACTAAATTTATGGCAAATATTGTACGGAAAGAAAGCTGCCAGTCTGCGTATGACCCTTTCTGCGGGACAGCTTCTGTTGTACATGAACTTCCGAATGTCCTTTTTGAGGGACAGGAACTTAATTCAACGACCGCGCTGTATGCAAAGGTAAACATGGAAGCTGCTTGCGAAACATACAACGGTATCAGCGTTTGCGATTCCACACAAGTGTGGAGCCGCAGCCATTATGACGCTTTTGTTTCATGCCCTCCGTTTAGGGTGAAGCTTTCTCCCGTCCAGCTTGACACAATAGAGAAATTGAACCCGAACTACCCATGCAGAAGCATAGAAGACATGGTGTTCACCCTGCCATTCAGCTGTAACGGCGCACATCTTTCTGTCGTACTCACCCGTATGGGATTTTGTTTCAGCAGAGGCAGGGAGTATGAACTGAGGAAATACCTTGTTGAACAAAACTTGCTGGACATGGTAATCAGTCTTCCGGCTAATATCCTGTATGGTTTAAGCATTCAGACTGCAATTTTTGTCTGCAAAAGTCATCGGTCGGCAAACGAACCGGTAAAGATTGTACACGCTGAAGATTATTTCTTAGAAGACCGCCGCAAAAGAGTATTCGATGTTGACCGGTGCTTGCCCATGATAGATTCATTTGGCAAGGATTGCGTGGAAATCACGTCAGACAAAATTCGGGAGTTTGACTACAACCTTAATCCGTCAATATATCTCAACTGTGACTTTGACTTGAAAGACGGGCAAAAGGTCGTAAGGCTTGCAGACTTGATTACTTACGTAAATGGAGAACGTGCGTCCGGTGACTGTGTACAGGATGTATTCGCCGTTTCGTCATTCGGCAAGGATTTTATAGGTATTCTTCTAAACAACAGCAAATTATCCAAGTTGCCGGAAAGTCAAAGAGACAGGACTTTCAGACATTTCCCGGCCTCAGACAGGAAATATCTCTGCAATTCTGCCTTTGGCGGTATGTATGGTCTTTTTACGGACAGTAAAAGTTTTGATTGCCCTTCAAACACAAGGGTTTTTGAGATTAACGAGGCTTTTGTCACACCCGAGTATCTTGTTTATGTCTTGGTAAACAATGAGGCCATTAGCAAAAGCGGAATGTCATTAATTGAGTTTATGACGTTGACCATAGTCATCGATTCCCTTGACCGACAAAGAAGACTGGTCAATGAGATAGTCCAGCGGTATCACATGCAAAGGACGGCGGAAGAGGAAGCTGACGCGAAGCGGTTGGGTGTCAAGCAGAACATTTCAGACCTTGAGCACATGCTTGGCACAACCCAAATAAGGATTGGCAAGATAATCCAAAGACTGGAGAAGGCTGCACCCGATGCCGTGAACTACCGACAGCTGGTAAAACAGCTTAAAGATAACGTTGAATATATGAACCGTACAATCCAATACGCCAACGCCCGTATAAATTCTTCGTCTTTCAATATGCAGGAGGGCAACATATCAAAGTTTATCAAAGACTATACTGATGCCTGGGACAATTACGGAAGCAAATGCTTTTCCTTGGATGTCTTGGATGAACTAGATGACAGCCTTAGCGTATCATTTGACAAGGGGATGCTGACAGTCATGCTTGACTCCATACTGAACAACGCTGTCAGACATGGCTTCCATAAGCGGAAAAAGGACGGCAATCAGGTTTTGGTCCGCCTGTGGGAAGCGGCTTACGAGGACAAGCCTTATGCCGTACTTTCAATCGCCAATAACGGAGAGGCCATCGAGGGCGGATTCACTGTTGAGGACTATGTGTCAAGAGGACGGTACACCGCTTCGACCGGGCGTTCAGGACTTGGCGGTTATCATGTCTTCCAAATAGTGAAAGGGCATAACGGCTACCTTCGGTTAGAGAGAAACAACCAGTGGAATGTCGTGGTGGAAATACTTATCCCCACCAATTCCGCAAGTATTAACAATTTACCGTCTTACGAAAATGAATGTATATAATATAGTTTGGGCAGATGACGAAATAGACGACATCCTTGACGACATCACAGTTGAGGAACTCAAAGAAATGGGGTTCAACATCGTAGGCACAGCCCATGACGGACAGGAATTGAAGCAGTTACTGGAAAAACCCGAATTGGTTGATGCGGTAATTGTCGATGCCAATTTCAATGAGTCTGACAAGTACATAGAAAGCGAAAGGGACACTTCCGGACTGGACTATGCCAGAAGCATCTATGAGCATGAGCTGAAGAAACGTATTCCTTTCTTTATCCTTACCAACCGTGATGATGAAATGCTCAATGACATCTACAAGTACAAGCATAAATTTCTCGAAGAGTTCCCCCGGCACAAGCGTTGGTTCAAGAAATCAGACACAGAGGATTACAACAATATGTTTGAGGAGATAAAGAAAGCGGTGGAAGAATCAAAGTCCGCGAACTTTATCGTGCGCAACAGGTATAAACTGGAACTGAACGCGGCGTCATTGATTGACGGGACTTATGAGTTTATCCATGAGTTTCTTGTGAGGGATTTCGAGAACACGCTTACAGAAATCAAAGAGCCGTTTGTCTCCGTGCGGCGGTCTGTTGAAAAGATATTCGGAAAGTGCGAAAAGATGAAGTTCATACCGCCCATAAGCAGCAACACCAACGGGACAGCCGCTTATTTTCTTTACGGCAAATACAGCGTCAAAACTGAGACTGGGTATAAGACATACTTTGCAATGTCTGGCGGAGACCTTATGCCCAAGCCGTTGGCACAGTCCCTAAAGTACATTGTAGAAATCACGCAGGATGGCGCACACAGCAAGAACAATATGAAATTAAATGTAGACGGATATTTTGAAACGACGAAAGACATTCTCCTGCTCCGCTCCGTTGTGTTCATCCTCATGGATGTAGTCAAATGGTTCGCCATTACATTATCGCAAAACTGCTACGCTGACATTAACGGACATACATTGTGGAAGAAATGCTGCAATGATTGACAGTAAGCGTATAACCATATTTATATCAAACGACAACAGACATTCGATATATGAACAAACAACAACTTGCAAGCAGGATATGGGCGTCGGCAAACAAGATGCGGTCGAAGATTGACGCCAACGAATATAAGGACTATATACTGGGACTGATTTTCTACAAGTTCCTTTCGGGCAACGAGGTCTTTCGATTACGGCATAATTCATTATTTGTGTAGGTATGAATACTCAAAAAATTGTATCTTTGTAATCCATAGGAAATGAATACGCCGAACTGATAGAATGCTTGAACAGTTCTGTAAAGGAATAGACGAAATGGACATCAAGAAATGCGCCGGTGAAACAACCGCATATAACAAGAAAGGAGACAACAATGAGTAAGGAAGAAAAGCGCAAAGCCCTCTTCGTCGCGTTCTGCATAGAAGAATACGGGGCGGCTAAAGGGATGG
>CAVHWJ010000154.1:0-6494 GCA_963639565.1 uncultured Prevotella sp.
TCTGGAAGATGAAGGCTATGACGAGATAGAGCCACGGCTGGAGGCGACGCGGTATGAAACCGTTGAACGAGGGGACGCGGAACGGTCCCTGCAACATTGGAGGTCCTGGCATTGTTTTCTTTTTTTTATGTTGAAACAAATCAGTCACACGGCATCAGTCCTTCACGCGCACCTTGGTCTCCACATTGAGTCCGGCACGCAGCAGGGCCACCTTCTTGGGGTCGTTGTTCTTGGTCAGCGCGATGCGCACCGGCACGCGCTGCTCCACCTTGACGAAGTTTCCGGTGGCGTTGTCCACCGGTATCATTGAATAGGCGTTGCCGGCGGCGGCAGAGAGAGCCTCCACCCGGCCGTGGAACACCGTGCCGGGAATGGCGTCGGCGGTGAACTCCACGCTCCGGCCCGGCGTGATGCCGTCGAGCTGCGTTTCGCGGTAGTTTGCCACCACCCACACGTCGTTGTCGTCCACGATGCGCGCCAGCATCTGCCCCGGCTGCACGAGCTGTCCCTCGTGTATGTCCTTGCACCCCATCACGCCGTCGCAGGTAGCCACTATCACGGTGTAAGACAGGTTGAGGCGTGCCAAGTTGAGCTGCGCCTCAGCCACGCTCTCGCCGGCGCGCGAACCGCCCAACTGGTGGGTCTGCACGTTGCGCACCGACGCCGCGCTCGCCCTGCGGCCGCTCGCCTGTTCGTAGCGCGCCTTGGCTCCCATGTACCGGGCGTAGGCGTTGTCATACTGCTGCCGCGTCACGGCATCCTTCGCCATAAGGGCGGCGAAGCGGTCGAAGTCGCGTTTGGCGTTTATCATGTCCACACGCGCCTCCTCGATGCCGGCGGAAGCCGTCTGCACATTGGTGTCGGTGGTGCCCATGCTCGCCGTGACAACCGACGAGCCGGCCTTGGAACTGCGCAGTCCGGCCTCAGCCTGTGCCACATGGAGGCGGAACTCAGCGTCTTCGATTATCACGAGGGTGTCGCCCTTCTTCACGTGCTGGAAATCCCGGAAGCGTATCTCGCGGATAAATCCAGCCACGCGGGTGTTCACGGGCGTGATGTGGCGGTTCACCTGTGCGTCGTCGGTGTATTCCACGCCTATGCCGTGGCAGAAATGGCTGAAGCACCATGCCGCCGCCCCCGCGAGGAGGAGTATCACTACCACGTTGTATATTCTCTTTAATGCTTTCTTGTTCATATTGTCTTAATACTTTGTTGTCAATGTTTTCTGCGTCAGATTTCCCCTGCCGCGTATTTCATGCGGTAGTAGGCGTAGACGATGTTCACGCGTGCGTCGGCCTCGTCGAGTTCGGCCTTCAGGCGGAGGTTCGAGGCGTCCACCATATCGGTGACGAGGGCGAGCTGGCTCAGGTAGCGGGCGTTCATCACGTCGTAGTTCTGCCTGGCGAGTTCCACGCTCTTGCGCTGCGTATCAAGCTCCGTGTAGGTCTGGAGATACTGCACGTATGCCGCCTGGACGTTGTTGTCCACCTGTTCCTTCCTCACCTCGTGTTCCTCCCTCGCCTGTCGTGTCTCCACGGCGGCCTGTTTCACGCGGCGGTTGCTCTTGAAGAGCGAACTGAGACTGTATTTCACCCCCACGCCAACGTACCACACGTTGAGGTTCTTGTCCACCGGCGGCAGCTCGAAGGTTATCGGGCCGTTGAAATTGTCGGCCGCCACCACCGCCACCTTGGGCAGGAGTTCGCTCTTGGCTATCTTCTCTTTCTGCTCCGCCATGCGCACCGCCGTTCCGCTCTGTTCAAGCAGCGGCGAGTTCATCGCGCCGGCGGTCTGCCAATACGCCTCGCCGTCCTTGGCGTAGGTCTTGTCGGCGAGGGTGGAATCGGGCATTATGCTGATGTCAGCCGCCATGCCGAGGGTGTTGCAGAGTTGGTGGTTCAGGATGCTGCGGTTGTTGCGCAGTGTGGTGAGACCCAGTTTCAGGCTTTCCATCTGCAGTTCGTAGCGAGTGATGTCGTTTTTCAGCGCCATGCCCTGGCTCTGCTTCGACTTGATGTCGTCGATGAGCTGCCGGGTGAGTTCGATGTTCTTCTCATACACCCTGATGCGGTTGTCTATCTTGAAGATGTCGAGATACTGCCCCAGCGCAACGAAACGCGACTGCTGGCGTGTAAGCCGCACGCCCGTTTCCGCCTGCTGCCGTCCCAGTTCGGCGAGCCGCACGCCCGCGTCTATCGCCCCTCCGGCATACACCACCTGTTGCGCCTCGAAGGCGAAGCCGTTGCCGAAATGCGGACTGCTCAGTCCCTGCGCGTTGCTGAAGTCGCGGTCGGTGAGCAGGGCGTTGCCGATGTAGCTGAACGTGAGCGACGCGTCGAGGTCGGGCAGCCGCTTGCTCTTCGCCGCCGCCACGCCGATGCCGGCGGCTTCCACTCCCGACTTTGAGGCGCACAGCTGCTTGCTGTTCTCCTCTATCCTGTCGAAGAGCTGCGCGATGTCCATGCGGCAAACCTCCGCCGGGGCGGCAGTCTGCGCCGTCGCCCCGTCGCCCCACGTCCGGGCCGAAGCCCACGAAGTGCCTCCTGCCATGAGCAGGGCGGCACACATGATTTTGAATGTCATCAATGTATCGTTTTTTAGAAATTCCTTTGAAATGCGTTGCAAAGTTACGGCGAAGGCGGAAATGGGGCGTTTTACTTTTTTCGCGGCGCACGGACTTTTTGGGAACTGCCGTTCCTGAATATCACGCAAATGTCCTATTTTTGCAGTCGCAAAAGGGAACAAAACAAGATACGATGACGAAATATTCGGAACTCAACAGCCATCAGGAGGCGAGGCTCTTCACCTCCGCCATGGAGGAGTGGCAGGGCGGCGCGCAGGTGCTCTCCTGCGGCGCGATAATGATATGCCGCGGCGGAAGCGCGACGGTAAACGTGAACTACAAGGATTGGCCGCTCCACGAGGGGGCGGTGATTACGCTTTTCCCCAACGACGTGGTGGAACTGAAAAACGCCGCGGGGTTCCTGGCCGAAACGCTGGAATACAACCCCTCGCTGCTGCGCGAGGCGAGTCTGCAACTGGAGCACACGGTGTATTCCGCACTGCGCGTGGACCGCTGCCGGCAGGACACGCCGGTGGTGACGAACATCATCAACGCGATGTTCGGTCTGCTGAAAATCTACTTTGAGCAGTCGGAATGTACGTGCATCGCCCAACTGGTACTCTGCCAGCTGAAGGCTTTTTTCATCGGTTTCCACGAATACGTGTACAGGAATCCGCAGACGATGCCCGACGAGGTGAAGTCGGGGCGCGTGAGGGAACTCTTCAACCGCTTCATGGCTCTGATGGAAAGCGACTACAAGGTGTCGAGGGACGTGGCGTATTATTCCGCCAAGATGAACATCACGCCGAAATACCTAACCAACATTGTGAAACAGGTTACGGGTCACACGCCCAAGACAATCATCGACCAGTACGTTATCCTGCAAATAAAGATGCAGCTGATACGTACCCCCGAGAGCGTGAAGGAAATAGCGTGGGACTACCATTTCTCCGACGTGAGCTTCTTCTGCCGCTATTTCAAGAAACACACGGGACTCACTCCGCAACAGGTGAGGAAAGGGGAGGAGAAAGAGGGGTGAGACAACAATCCTACCTTACAATTTCTTACATATAAGACAGCACATAGCGGGGCGACTGGAAAAACAACCCGGTACGCGCGTCGCTCAACTTGTCATACGCCCGTGACGTGTAAACACGGTCGAAAGCGTCTTCGAGGGAAAGTCCGCGCTCCTCTGTGAGTATCTGTATCATACGGGCGGTGACTTGTCCTTTCAGATACCTGAAGTCATGGTCTTCTACATTAGCATGTGTCATATCTTCTGTAATTTTGATATTGCCCTTTCCGTTCCGAAAAAATACTGGAACGTAATTCCCTTCATATATTTCAGGTTATGCAGAAACTGATCAAGGCTTATGTCGCCGGCCTCGTATTTCCCAATCTGCACCCCCACGCGGTCGTTGGCTATCGGTCCGTAGACTATATCATAGTCATGTGCCGGAAGCTGGGTCTTGTTGTTCCGGTTGAGGAATATGAAATCCGCCCATTCATGGGTATAGGCATCAAAAGTCTTGACCTTCAATTCGCCGGAAGACATCACCTGTTCATCAAACAGGTAAGTGTTCATAACGGTTTCGCCCCTTCAATCTGCGCCTTGAAACTGCCCATACGCAATGCCTGGCTGTAATCCGCCGAAAGATAGAAGCCGCGCCCGAAATCTTTGTTGGGATGCGATTTTGCCAAATCAATCTCACCTATCGCCACGTTAGAACCGTGATAAAGACGTATCATAATTCACCCCCTTTCCGCCGGCAATACTTTGCGATGCTGCCAACCATGTCGCTGAACGACTGGGTGTGCATCACGTCATAGTATTCATGCGCAAACTTTATTGCCCCGTAACGGCTGAGGTAACGGTACGCCTCAGCCTCGGTCATCGAGTAATGATCGGCGAAAGCGGCGATGAGTGCCACTATATATTCTGATATGTCTTTGACTGAGTACATAACCACTGTATCATCCACAAGGCAAATATACTATTTATTTCTTCAAGACCGGTGACAAGTTGCAGACTTTAACACAAAGAATGTACGGATTTTCTCTCATAAGGCATTCCCCATAATCACCAAAGCCACTGGAAAAGTTATGTTCAAAGTCTTTGAACTTATGTTCAGCGTCTCTGAACTTATGTTCAAAGTCTTTGTATTTAAGTTCAAAGACTTTGAACATAGATTATCCAGTATGTTTGCCTGTGTCAATTACCGCCCGAAGACGAAGCCTTCGACTGCGTGAGGTGCAGCGACAGACCGTAGAGGTTGAAGCCGCAGTTCACGTGGATGTATTTGTCGCGCGAACTCTCGGTGCTGGTGTTGGCGGTGACGGTGAACACGATCTTGCGGTAAACGCCGTTGTCCTGCACCACCTTGGCGGAGAACCAGCCGGCCTCGGTAACGTTCTTCGAGTCCTTCAGCTTGCCGTTGGAAACGGAATACACGTTGGTCTCCGACGTGGTGGAACCCGAAGTCGTCTTGTCGTTAATCTGCGTGATGTTCAGTTCCGCGGCGTTCGACACGGTGAGGGTCTTCTCGCCGCCGGCGGCGGTAACAGAAATGTCGGTGTTGTTGGGAGAGAGCTTGGGCATCTCCTTCGTGCCGTCGTCCTTGTTGCAAGCCGCGAACAACGCCGCGCACACCGCCAAGGGGAGGAATAGTCTTTTCTTTATCATATATCCTGTATTTTTGTTTTTATCCTGTAACTTGCCTGTTTTTTTTTATAACATATAAACAGGCATTATGCCATATAAACCCGAAAACGCGGGATTTATTGCATCAGTTGTCGCGCCAAAATCCGCGGGTGAAGATAACAACCACGCTGACGATTTCAAGTCGCCCCATAAGCATTAGCCCCGAACAAATCCATTTGCCCACGGCCGGGATGACGTTCCACGACATCGTTGGCCCGATTTCGAGACCCAGCGTGGGTCCCACGTTGCTGGCGCAGCTTATCGCCACCGTTATGGAGTTGGTGCTGTCCACGCCCATGCATATCAGACAGAAATAGGTGAAGAAACACATACCCATGTAGAGGGCGAAGAACACGAGGAGCGTGACCTGACCGGAGCTTGCCACCTGATGCGAGTTCACCTTCACCGGCAACACCGCCTTGGGATGCAGGATGCGCCGGAACTCGTTGCGCACGAGCTTGAGCAGGATCACGGCGCGCACGCTCTTGAAACCGCCGCTCGTACTGCCGGCACACGCGCCGATGAACATACAGGCGGAGAGTATCACCCACGTGATGTGGTGCCACTTGCCGGCGTCGTCGTTGAAAACGCCGGTGGTGGTGATGAACGACACCACCTGGAAGAGGGCGTTGTGGAACGCCTTGCCCAAAGGATAGCCGTTGCAGCGCACGAGGAAATAGGTTATCCCCAGCGTGGCGAGGGCTACGATTGTGATATACAGCTTGAACTCCGAATCGCGGAACATCGCCTTCAGCTTGCGCTTGAAAACGGCGAGATAGAGGAGCGTGAAATTCGTTCCGGCGAGGAACATGAAGAGGATGCACACGTTGTCGATGGCGATGGAGTGGAAATGCCCCGTACTGTCGTTGTAGGGCGCGAAGCCGCCGGTGGCGGTGACGCTCATCGAATAGTTGGTGCTGTCGAAAACGCTCATGCCGCAAAGGCACAGCGACACCATGCAGCCCGCGGTGAGGAGCAGGTAGACGAGCCATATCGACTTGGCGCTCGACGATATGCGCGGATGCACCTTCATCGCTATCGGGCCGGTGGACTCCGCTGAAAACACCTTCATGCTTCCGCCCACGAGCGACGGCAATATGGCAATGGTGAAGAAGGCGATGCCAAGACCGCCTATCCACTGCGTCATGGAACGCCAGAAGACCAGTCCGTGGGGGAACGACTCCACGTCGTCGATAATGGTCGCGCCCGTGGTGGTGAAGCCCGACATGG
>CAVHWJ010000155.1:0-2187 GCA_963639565.1 uncultured Prevotella sp.
CTACAACTACGTCTTCAGCTTCTCCGTTGGCGAGAAGGGCGCCGACAGTGGCGACGACCAGCCGGGCGAGGTTGCCGAGGTTCCTTACAGCATCACTTTCGACTCTTACGAAAAGACCGCTACTTGGAAAGCCATCGACAACTCGACGACACAGGACATCTATTCATGGCAGCACAACGAGTACGCATACTACGACTATGATATGGGGGCAAATGTGCCTGGTGCTGCGTTCACAGGCGACTTTGCTGCCCCTGCAAACGACTATTTCGTTTCTCCAGCCTTGGCACTTGAGGCCGGCAAGACATACAAACTCTCTGCCAACACCATGCTGCGCAGCGAGGACAGCAACATGCTCCTCTCATTCGTTTACGGTACGTCTCTGACCGACGCTTCCACATACACTGAGGTTGGCAGCATCGCTTCCGGCGTTACATACGACGCTGCACGCAAGGATTCCGTTACATTCACAGTTCCCGCAACCGGCAACTACTATGTAGGTATCCTTGGCAAGTCGCCCGAGAGCGCAACTACACAGTCTGACTGGCAGAAGGCTCAGGCCGCAATCTTCAACTTCGCCGTTGATGAGGTCGTTATGCCCGAGGATACTCTCGCAGTGCCTTACAGCATCACATTCGACGCTCAGAACTACACCACATGGAAGTCTTACAACTTCGCCGAGAACGCCAAGGCTCACAAGTGGCAGTGGGACGCAGTGGGCTACCAGGAGAAGGACAACGACGGCAACCTTGTTGGCGACCCGCATCCGAGCGTGCGCATCCTTACTGACGAGGAGAACTGCGTAAGCTCTACGTTCTACTCTCCCGCAATACCTCTGGAGGAAGGCAAGACATACAAGGTTTCATTCAAGGCACGTGCTCCGAAAGATAACATGATGGCCGTGCAGTATGTCTACACCACAGACCGCAGCGAAGAATACCCCTCAAGCATCTACTCCAACTATGACATTCCTACCGCATTTAATGCTAAGGACTCTGTATTTACTGTTGAGATAAATAAGGACGGCTATTACTACTTCGGCGTGAAGACACAGACATGGTCTGCCGGAAACTCTCTCGACCTCAACTTCTTCTCATTCTCTATCGAGGAGGCTCCCGAGGAAGTGGACGAGCCGGTGGCTCTGCCTTACTCTATCGACTTCACTCAGTATGAGAAAAAGGAGAGCGAGTATGGATATGAAGAGGCAGTTGATCCTTCTTCCGCTTGGACAATGCTTGACCGCAGCGATAATGCAAACTCAACATGGCGTTGGAGCACTTGGGGCTACACCGAGTATGACGATAATTGGCAGCCGGTTGGCGACACTCACCCTGCCTTGAGTTTCAACAGCGACTGGAACACCGACGCTGACGACTACGCAGTTTCTCCGGCATTCGAACTCAAGGCCGGCAGGACTTACGGCGTGACGGCTAACGTTACTGTGAACAGGTCTTGTCTTGAGGCCGCTACCACATCCCTCTTCCTTGAGGTAGGTTCTGAAAAGAAGGTTTCAAACTCTTACAAGGAGTTCGCCAAGATTCCGCTCCACACTGAATACGACAGCGCAATCAAGGACTCTGTATATACCTTCACCGTGCGTGAGGACGGCAAGTATTACGTTGCCCTCCACATCGTGGACCCGAAGGGCGAGAACGCCTACGGCTATCTGATGCAGTTCTCTGTAAGCGACCTCACTCCTGCCGCTCCTGCCGCTCCGACAGACCTGGCGGCTACCGAGACCGGCGACAACAAGATCCGCGTTACATGGACTAACCCGACAAAGGACGTTGATGGCAACGAGATCGTGCCGACAGAGAAAGAACCGCTCGCAGTAATGGTTTACCTCGACGAGGAGGAACTCACCGACGAGACACAGTATGACTGGTTCAAGATTTACCAGGAGCCTACCGCTACCGGCGAGTGCTATCTGTCGCCCGAGAAGTTCGAGGGCACTCACACTATCAAGGTGATTTCAGTTTACAAGGCCCAGAAGTCTGAGCCGGCTGAGACATCAATCACAATCACCGTTGATGGCATCAACTCAGTGAACTCTATCCCTGCCGACGCTGACGTGACGGTGCGCTCGCTCGACGGCGCAGTGGTCGGCAACAAGATGTCGTCCGTAGCCAAGGGTACATACATCGTTACCGTTCGCGACGCAAACGGCAACACCAAGAGCTTCAAGGTATC
>CAVHWJ010000155.1:2312-6473 GCA_963639565.1 uncultured Prevotella sp.
GTTTTCCCTTTCTAATCCCCCAAAAAACACTTAAATTTGTACCCAAAACATTATCTTGTAATACAACATGAGGAAAATCTTTACACTTTGCGCACTCGCGCTCGCCGCAACGTCGGCACTCGCGGTTCCGGCAAGGCCCGGACAGTGGAAAACAATACGCCTCGCCGACGGGACACAGGTCCGGGCGGAACTCAAAGGCGACGAATGGGGCAGCTACTGGCTCGCCGAGAACGGCAGGGCCTATAACGAAAACGCCGACGGCAGCTTCTTCGTTCAGGTGGACGCGGCAGCCATCAACGCCGCCGCCGCACAGATGAGGGCGCAGCGCAACGCACAGCGCGCCACGATGCTGAAAGCACCGGGAGAACCACGTAAGGCCGTGTTTACCGGAAAGAAAAAGGGTCTCATCATCCTCGCCAACTTCAAGAACGCCAAGATACGCTTCAGCGAGGAGCACAACAAGGAGTTCTTCGAGAAGGTGGCCAACACCGAGAACTATTCCGACGCAAGCCTGGGCTACACGGGCAGCGTGCGCGACTATTTCAAGGCGCAGAGCCTGGGCAAGCTCGACATCGACTTCGACGTGGTGGGCCCCGTGGACCTGCCGCGCAAGACGGAATACTACGGACAGGACTCCGGCTCCGGCATGATTGTGCAGCGCGACATCCACGCCGGAGAGTTCGCCGCCGACGCCATCAAGGCCGCCGCGGAATACGTGAACTTCGCCGACTATGACTGGGACGGCGACGGCACCGTGGAACAGGTCTTTATTCTCTATGCAGGTAAGGGGCAGCACGACGGTGGCGGCGACTACACCATCTGGCCGCACCAGTCAAAGTTGAGCGCGTCAGACTACAAGCAGTCGCTGCAGTTCAACGGCGTGACAATCGACACCTACGCTTGCAGCAGCGAGCTGCAGGGCTCTGGCAAGGTGTGCGGCATCGGCACGATATGCCACGAGTTCTCACACTGTCTGGGCTACCCCGACATCTACGACGGCACGTCGGGCAACTGGGGCATGGGAACATGGGACATCATGGACATGGGCTCGTATATCGACGACGGCTTCACCCCGGCCTGCTACACCGGCCTGGAGCGCATGCTCGCCGGCTGGCAGAACGCCACGGTGCTGCGCAACGACACCACCGTTACGGGCATGAAGCCCATATCGGAGGGCGGCGAGTTCTTCATCATCTATAACGAGGGCTACAAAAACGAGTTCTATATCCTCGAAAACCACCAGAACGTGGGCTGGGACAAGAAGCGCACCGGCACGGGACTGCTCGTCACCTACGCCGACTATTCGGAGAGCGTGTGGAAGAGCATGGCGCCCAATTCCGGCGCGTCATACTCGCGCTGCACGGTGATAACCGCCGACGGCGTGAAGTCCGACAGCTACCCCGAGAACAACGCCTTCCCCTACGGTTCGGTGAACAGCCTTACCGACACCTCGTCGCCGGCCGCCACGCTCAACCACGCCAACATCAACGGCACGAAGCTCATGGGCAAGCCAATAACGAACATAAAGCAGAACGCCGACGGCACGGTGTCGTTCGATTTCAAGCGCAACGTGGAGCTCAGCGACAAGGCCGACCCGTTTGAGGATGTGGTGACAGGCATCGAGGGCGTGACCTCTTCTTCCGCCAAGGCATCCAACCGCATCTACACCCTCGACGGACGCTTTGCAGGAACTGACGCCGGCGCGCTGAAGAGCGGCATATACATCGTGAACGGAAAGAAATTCGTGAAATAAGTTTTTCGTGTTATCTGAATAAACGTAAGCATCGCATGAAAAAGACTATAATGGCACTCGCCCTCCTCGGCGCGACCCTTGCCGCCGGGGCAATGCCCGTGAAACCGGGACTGTGGCGCACGCTGACGCTCGCCGACGGCACGGCGGTGAGGGCGGAACTCGCGGGCGACGAGAACCTGTCGTTCTGGCGGGCAGCCGACGGCACTTGCTACCGGCAGACAGCCGACGGAAAGACATTCGCAATGGTTCCGGCATCCGCCCTGCAAAAGGAACTCGACGGCATCTTGCGCCAACAGGTGCGGCGCGCCCAAGCCATAAAGGCCAACCTGCCCAAGCGCGCCAAGGCGGCGGACACGGGGAAATACACAGGCAAGAAGAAATGCCTGGTGATACTGGCCAACTACGCCGACACCAAGTTCCAGCCCGGGCATACCCTCGACCTGTACAAGCAGATTATCAACGGAGAGAACTACACCAACGCGGAACTCGGCTTCAAGGGCAGCGTGCGCGACTATTTCAAGGCGCAGAGCGCGGGGCAGTTTGAGATTGACTTCGACGTGGTGGGTCCCGTGGAACTCCCCAAGGGCTACGCCGCATACGGCAAGAACGACGCTTCGGGGCGCGACCAGGCGGAACTCGTCTACCCCATGATAGAGGACGCGGTGACGCTGGCGAAGGACCTGGTGACTGACTGGAAACAGTATGACTGGGACGGCGACGGACTGGTGGAGGAGGTGTTCGTGCTCTATGCCGGACACGGACAGGCCACTTATCCCGACGACGGCGACCTCGTTTGGCCGCACAAGTCGGAGATTGACCCGCTGACGGTGGCCGACGGCGTGGCGGTGAGCGTCTATGCGTGCAGCTGCGAGCTGGGGGCGACTGAGGCCATCGACGGCATCGGGGCTTTCTGCCACGAGTTCTCCCACTGCCTCGGCATAAAGGACCACTACGACATCAACGGCAAGGGCTACGGCACGGGCTACTGGGACCTGATGTGCTACGGCTGCTACAACGGCAACTCGTTCGTCCCGGCCGGCTACAACGCCTACGAAAAGATGTTCTGCGGCTGGCAGCAGCCCGTGGAACTCGACGCCGAACCGGTGCAGATTGACAACATGAAGGCTCTCGCCGACGGCGGAGAGACGTATGTCTTTTACAACGACGCGGCGCGCGACGAATACTATATGGTGGAGAACAGGCTGAAGACGGCGTGGGACGCTGAACTGCCGGGGCAGGGCATCATCGTGACGCACGTGGACTACGACGCTGACACTTGGGAGAACAACCAGGTGAACTACGTGGCGTCGCGCCAGCGCATGACGGTCATTCCAGCCGACAACGACTTCGGCAGCACCGCCGAAAACAGGGCCGGCGATGCGTGGCCGTATAAGGGCAACAACAGTCTGTCGAACTATTCGCGCCCCGCGGCGGCGGTGTATAACACCAACACCGACGGTTCGCTGCTGATGAACAAGTTTCTGATGAACATGACGCAGAACGCCGACGGCACCGTGTCGTTCCTCTATACCACAAAGGCGGCGATGAAACCCGACAAGCCCGAAGGGGCTTTGCTCTACGACTCGTTTGACAACTGCTCCGGCCTCGGAGGCAACGACGGCGTGTGGGGCGGCGACAACGTGGGCGCGGCGGACTTCATCCCCGACACCGACGGCTGGTCGGGAACGCCCAAGACCGGCGCGAACAAGTGCGCCCTCTTTGGCAACGCCACGCGAAAGGCCAACGTGCTCACCCCGGCGTTCACGCTGACAGAACCCTGCACCGTGTCGATCCTCGCCGCCCCCTACGAGGGCAGCGCGGACAACAAGCTCCTCCTCTCGCCCAACTACGGCTGCGACGCGACCCTCGGCGAGACGGAGTTCACGCTCACGCCCGGGCAGTGGACTGAGGTGAAGACCACCCTCACCGGCAGCGGTAGCGTCACCCTGCGTCTGAAGACCAACAGCATGGGTGTATTCGTGGACAACGTGTGCATCACGCCGCAGAGCAGCGACGGCATCAATGCCGTGTCCGACAACGCTTCCTCTCTCCGCACCGCAAGCGGCATCTACACCATTGACGGCCGCCGTGTGGGAACATCTGCCGACCGCTTGGCAAAGGGGATTTACATAATCAACGGAAAGAAGGTCGTGAAATAAATAACTGGTGGGCGAACGGTTATCCTTTCGTCCACCTAAATTTATGGAAAAATTCGTGGTTAATTCATGGAAAATTTATGTTAAAGAAAAAACTCTGTTGGTTAAAACACTAATTGGCGTTTATTCTTTTTGAACACGAATTTCCCATGAATTAACCACGAATTTTTCATAAATTAATTTTGAACCATACCTCTTTAACCCAACTTTGACCCCTACCAAGAAAATTCGCCAATTTTTCGCATCGTTTTC
>CAVHWJ010000156.1:0-3591 GCA_963639565.1 uncultured Prevotella sp.
TTATAGTTGTAATACCGCTTGTTGCCGGTGATGTCTTCTATCACCTCGATGAACGGGGGGAACTTGATTTCCTCGTGCTTGGAAATGCCTTTTGTTTCGAGTATTGTCAGTCCGGTGACGGGGGCGGAGAAAGTGTCGATCTCGAAGAACTGCCCCTGCCAAATGAAGCTCTTGCGGTGTTTCATTATGGTGCGGCGGTAGGGGTCGGCCTGCTGGAGCATCGACTCGTAGAGGTTGCCGTTGATCTGCCGCTCGGTCTCTATCTGCTGGTTGTCGGAGTTTATCGTCTTCGAGGTGTGGACGTAGACCACCTTTCCGTTGAACTCCCTGCGGCGCAGGCGGATTTCGCAGTTCGGGTCGCCCACGAGGTAAGTCTGCACGATGTCGCTGTCGATGCTCCCGGGGATGTCGCCCGTCACCCTCACGATATATTTGCGCTCCTCCTCCACGGGCTGCGGAAGGCCGAGCACGTTGCTTATCTCCTTGAGCACACGGTTGATCTTCTTGTCGAAGTCGTCGTGGTTGTTTATCACGCGCAGATGCGAGTGTCCGCTCCACGCCTCGATAACTTTCTTGTCGAGCATCCTCGCCACTTTCAGCCCCTCCTCGTCGGCCTTTTCCAGCCGCTGGGCGTTGTTGCTCGTGGTGTAATACTGTTCTGCGCCGTCGGCCGCCGACACGAGGTGCAGCACCGCGTCGTAGCGTTCGTCGCGCAGCTGTGCGGTGGTGTAGCCCAGTTCGCCGATGATGTTCTGCCACTGTTCGCGCGAGAGGTAAGCCGAAATGTCGAGCGTGCCGCGGTCGCACACTATCAGCACCGGCACGTCGAGCGTCTCCGCCATGCGGCGGAAGCTGTCTTCGAGCAGGATCTGCGTGCGCATGGTGTCTTTTTCGCCCTCGTAGAAGAACGCCTCGTTTTTCGTGAGGTAGTCCATTCCTGCCTGTGTGAAGATTGTCGGCACTTCCGGCACTGTGAACACCTTATATCCCAGACTGGAGAAATGCTCAATCACCTTCACGAGTGCCGTCGTCTTTCCGGCGCACGGTCCTCCTGTCAGCACTATTTTCTTTATGTTGCTCATTTTGTTGTTTGATATTCGTTTGTGTACTGCAAAAATACGAGATTTCCTAAATCCGCCAAAGCCTAAACACAAAAAGAGGATGAAATCCGTTGGAAATCATCCTCTTTGTAGCGGGACCCAGGATTGAACTGGGGACCTCATGATTATGAATCATGCGCTCTAACCAGCTGAGCTATCCCGCCATGGTTTTCTTTAGCGAGTGCAAAGGTATGACAAAAAATCCAAATACCAAAAAAAACAAGGGGAAAATTCATTGCGAATACAAAATTTTCGTATTTTTGCCGTCGGAAACAAGAATTTAAGAGAGCGTGGACTTACAATTCACGCCTTATGCCATAACTAATTCTGTAATCGAATGGGCAAAAGCAAAACGCGGATAACCCTTGAATACGAACTCAACGCCACGAAACCCTCCAGCGTGTGGCCTATGATAAGCGAGGCTACGGGACTGGAACGGTGGATGGCCGACGAGGTGAAGAGGAACGGCAAAAAACTCGTGTTCGTATGGGGCACATCCTACCAGAACAAGGACACGCGAACCGCCGAAATCGTGAAGGAGCAGAAAGACAAGCTGATCCGCTTTAAGTGGGACGGCGACCCTGACCCCGGGGCATACTGCGAGATAAGCATTGAGTCGGGGGAGATAACCAACGACTGCGTGCTTGTAATTACCGACTTCGCCGAAGAAGACGACATCGACAGCCTGCGCGAACTCTGGGACGACAACATGGAAATGCTCCACCAGGCCACCGGAATGTAGCGGAACGGCGCAAGTTCGCTTTTTATACCTTATTATATATATGGGCGTGTACCCCAACCGCACGTCCTCCCCACGGAAACGCCCTTCTTTTCCGCAAACCCCATTAAACTTTTCGCCCCTTCCAAGGTCTTTTATACAGAGAGGCGAAAACGGACAGGGCGGCAATCATCGCCCCGGCAAAAATCCTCAATACAAAGGAAATGCAGAAAGACGACAGCTACATATCGGGCATAATGCAGGAAGACCCCGAAAAAGGGTTGCGCCTGATAATGGACAAGTATGGCGAGGCCGTCTACTGGCACACCAGGCGGCTCCTCGTGTCGCACGACGACGCGCAGGACGCCACGCAGGAAACCTTCATCAAAGTGTTCCGCTCGTTCCCCTCGCTGAAAGACGCCGCGTCGCTGCGCTCATGGATTTACCGCATAGCCACCAACGAGGCGTTGCGGCTGATAGCCAAGAACAAAGTCCCCATGGAGCTGCTCGCCCCGATAGGCGAGGGTGGGGCGGACGTGGCGGCCGACAGCTACACCGACTACACCGACCTTGAGGCGGTGAAGCTGCAACGGGGGATACTCTCGCTGCCGCCAAAGCAACAGGCGGTGTTCAATATGCGCTACTACGACGAAATGGACTACGCACAGATTGCCGAAGCGACCGGGAGCACGCCGTCTACCGCCAAGGTGAACTACCACTTGGCGAAGGAGAAGATAATAAAATACATGAACTCAAACTGTTAGGACAATGGACAAGGAAAAGGATTTCAGTTTCGACAGCGTTGGCAAGAGGATGCCCTACCGTATGCCCGAAAACCTGATGACCGACATACAGGCGGCGGTGCTCGCCGAAGTCGCCGAAGTCGCCGGCGACAGCAAGCGGCGTGCGGCGGCAGGGCGTTCACCCCTGCGGATAGCCTTCCGCGCCGCGGTCTCCGTGGCGGCTGCGGCGGTGCTCTTCCTCGTTTGCTACAACACCATGCGCCCGGCGGCAGTCAGCCGATACAGCGACGTGGAGAGGGCTTTCGACAACCTGAGCTACGACGACCAGGCGTTCTTGATTGACGACTACACCAACGATGCCTTCGCTTACGTGTCCGACGCGCAGGATTACTGATCGCGGCCGGGCATCAAAATACGCAAACCATAGTTTAAAGAAAGGATAAAGTTATGAAAATCTTGAAAGTTGTATTTTTATCAATCGCTTTCCTCGCCCTCGCCGTAAACGCCGGCGCGCAGGAAAAGGGCAGGGACGGCGACAGGCAGCGACAGTCGCGCGAGCAGATGGTGGAGACACAGGCCAAGTACATCGCCGGGGAACTGGCTCTCGACGACAAGGTTTACGACCGCTTCGTCACCACCTACACTAACTACAAGAAGGAAATGTGGACCACCGCCCCCAAGCTTCAGCGGCGCGGCAAAGACCGTCCGGCCAAGAGCGAGACCGAGGAACAGGCGGCGGCAAATATGCAGAAGCGTTTCGACCAGAGCCAGAAGATGCTCGACATCCGCATGAAATATTACAAGGAGTTCAGCAAGTTCCTCTCGCAGAAGCAAATCGAGCGGATGTACGACAAAGAACGCAAGATGATGAAACGGCTGGAGGAACGCCACGACAAACATCACAAGGACAGGCGGTGACGACAGCCGCCGCTCCCCCTCTCACGCCCCGTTGAACGCCAGTTTCATCGGGGCGTGGTTCACTTGTTTCTCTTTTGGCGGATATTTCGATATTCCTGCCCCGTAGTGATGC
>CAVHWJ010000156.1:3825-6354 GCA_963639565.1 uncultured Prevotella sp.
TTGCGGTTGGGCTTTTCTATTTCGCATTTGCCGAAATACCGCCAAGTCCACACGCTCTTCCCTGCAAAACACTCGTTGAGGCGGTTCACTGCCTTGCGCTGCAGCCGTTCCGCCCGTTTGCTCCGCGGCACCCTGTCGAGCGGAAAGATGTCCACGTAAATGCCGTGGTGCATGTTCAGCTTGCGGCACTGTTCCTCCAAGAAAAGCGTACCCCTCTTCCTCACCTTGGCGAAATAGAAGGGCGTCTCCGGGTCAGAGCCGTACCACGCGAGGAAATACTCCGGCTTCAAGACCGCCGGGGCCTCCTTCAGGAATCGGTCGTAGTTCTCGCGCGTCATGCCCACGTCCATGTCGTCGTCCCACGGCAGGATGTCCTGAAAATAGTACGCGCCCATGGCGGTGCCGCCGATGCCGCTGTATTCGATGCCGAGCACGCCGCACACGCGGATAATCTCTTCAAGTATCTCGAACAGCACGCCGTGCAGTTCGCTGAGTTCCTCTTTGCTGTATTCTCTCATAATTCCAAGCGTTACGGCAAAAACGCCGTCACTGCAAATGTATGCAGAAAAAACGGAAAAGCCGCTTTTTGTCGCCCGAAATGTTCAAAGAAGCGGGCATTTATTTCGCCCCTTGCCCCGATAGTTGTAATTTTGCAGCGGATTATACAGAAAAACAAATGGAATCACTGAAGGAAAAAACCGCCAAGGGACTGTTTTGGGGCGCGCTCAACAGCGGCACGATGCAGGTACTCAACCTCGTTTTCGGCATCATCCTCGCCAAGCAGCTCTCGCCCGGCGACTACGGCATCGTGGGCGTGCTCACCATATTCTCGCTCATCGCCGGCAACCTGCAGAGCAGCGGTTTCACTCAGGGGCTGACAAACCTGAAGCACCCCACGGCAAACGACTACAACGCCGTGTTCTGGTTCAACGTCACGGTGAGCGTAGTGATTTACGCCGTCCTTTTCCTCTGCGCCCCCTTGATAGCGTGGTATTTCCACAGTCCCCAGCTCACCGCCCTCTCGCGCTTCGTGTTCCTGGGCTTCCTGATTTCTGCCTTCGGCATCGCCCACAACGCGTATATGTTCAAGAACATCATGGCAAAGGAGCGCACCGTCACGGGTTTCGTGTCGCTCGTCGTTTCCGGCGTATGCGGCGTCGCCCTCGCCTGCAACGGCATGGCATACTGGAGCTTGGCGTGGCAGTCGGTGATTTTCGTGCTTGTGCAGAACGTGTGCCGTTATTATTACACCTACGACAAATGGCGGCCGTCGCTTCATATTGATTTTTCGCCCATACGCGGGATGTTCTCCTTCAGCGTGAAAATCCTCGTCACTACCATTGTGAACACCATAAACAACAACGTGCTCACGTTTATCATCGGGCATAAGTTCCCTATGGCGGCGGTGGGCAACTTCACCCAGGCGAACAAATGGAACACCATGGCTTACAGCACCGTCACGGGTACAATCGAACAGGTGGCGCAGCCCGTCCTCTCGCAGATTGCCGACGACAACGGCAGGGAGATACGCGTGTTTCGCAAGCTGATGCGCTTCACGGCGTTCTTCTCGTTCCCGGCACTCTTCGGTCTGTCGCTCGTCTCGCGCGAGTTCATCCTCCTCACGATAGGCGACAAGTGGGCGGAGTGCATCCCGATGCTCCAGATACTGTGCGTGGGCGGCGCGTTCTTCGCCTTCAACACCATGTATCAGCAGTTAGTGATAAGCAGCGGTCGGTCGGATGTCTATATGTGGTGCAACATCGCGCAGATACTCTTGCAGATAGCCCTTGTCCTCGTGTCGTGCCGCTACGGCATCTTCGCCATGGTGGTGGTCTACACCGTGTTCTCCGTCCTCTGGCTTGGCGTGTGGCAGTGGCAAGCCCACCGCATTATCGGAATAAGGTTCAGGGACGTGGCGGCGGACATCGCCCCCTTTATGACGGCGGCTGCGGCGGTGATGTGCGTCACGCGGCTCGTCACCTCCTTCACGTCGGTCTGCGTAATCCTCCTGCCCCTGCGCATTGTCGTCGCCGCGGTGCTTTATTTCGCGGTGATGAAAGCCGCCAACGCCGAGATTCTCAACGAGTGCATCAGCTTCGCCAGAAGGAAGAAGCGGTAAACGTCCTATTTCAGCCGTTGGTATCTCTTTTGGCAAACCTCCTTGTAGTCGTAACCGAAGCCGTGGCGGCAGAGTTTCACGAAATTGTAGCGCAGAGTGAATTTCAGCCTTGCCCATAGTGAGGCCTTCATGTCGGAACGGTAGAGACACGGCTCCATGTTCACGCAATACACGTCGGCGAGCGTGTCGAAAGCCGAAAAACTCTTGGGCTTGCCGCGGAACAGCCATTCCTCGGCGAAGAACCTGTCGCCGGCCATGCGGCTCTCGTCGAAGTCGGGCAGCGTGCGGATATACTGCGCCCTTGCCCACCAGAAATTTCCGGCATAAAGGTAATACTGCATCGGTGGCGGCGGAAAGCGGTAGCAGCCGTACACGTCGAAACGCTCCCCCGTCGAGGGCTTGCGCTGCGG
>CAVHWJ010000157.1:0-3854 GCA_963639565.1 uncultured Prevotella sp.
TCCCCTTGCCGCAATTATGCGAAAATAGATTTGACGCAAATCAAAAAAAATAGTAATTTTGCATAACATAAGGGCGTGTTCGCATAAACGCTTTATGTCGTGTCCGGACAAGGGGATGCCTTTTGTCGGCGGATGAAGGATATAACACATATAAATTTTTTAATGAAGAACATCAGAAACTTTTGCATCATTGCGCATATAGACCATGGCAAGTCCACACTTGCCGACAGGCTCCTGGAATACACCAACACGATAAAGATTGTGGAGGGGCAGATGCTCGACGACATGGACCTGGAGAAGGAACGCGGCATCACCATAAAGAGCCACGCCATTCAGATGGAGTATGCCTTTGAGGGACAGACGTATATACTAAACCTTATTGACACCCCGGGACACGTGGATTTCTCCTACGAGGTGTCGAGGAGCATCGCAGCCTGTGAGGGCGCGCTGCTCGTGGTGGACGCCACGCAGGGAGTACAGGCGCAGACGATAAGCAACCTCTATATGGCGATAGACCACGACCTGGAGATAATACCCGTAATCAACAAGATTGACATGCCGTCGGCGATGCCCGACGAGGTGGAGGACGAGATTATCGACCTTATCGGCTGCAAGCGCGAGGACATCCTGCGCGCCTCGGGCAAGACTGGCGAGGGCGTGCCGGATGTGCTGAAGGCCGTGATAGAGAGAATACCCAGTCCAGTGGGAGATCCTCAGGCACCGCTGCAGGCGTTGATTTTCGACTCCGTTTTCAACCCCTTCCGCGGCATCATCGCCTATTTCAAGATTGAGAACGGCGTTATAAGGAAAGGCGACAAGGTGAAGTTCTATAACACGGGCATGGAATACACCGCCGACGAGGTGGGAGTGCTAAAGATGAACATGATACCGCGCCCGCAGCTGTCCACCGGCGAGGTGGGCTATATCATCAGCGGAATAAAAGACCCCACGGAGGTGAAGGTGGGCGACACCATAACGCAAGTGGCGAAACCCTGCGAGCACGCCATCGACGGTTTCCAGGAGGTGAAGCCCATGGTGTTCGCCGGCGTTTACCCCATCGACCCCTCGGAATACGAGAACCTGAGGGCTTCGCTCGAAAAGCTGCAGCTCAACGACGCGTCGCTCACGTTCCAGCCCGAATCCTCCGTCGCGCTGGGCTTCGGCTTCCGCTGCGGTTTCCTCGGACTGCTCCACATGGAGATTGTGCAGGAACGCCTCGACAGGGAATTCAACATGGACGTGATTACCACGGTGCCCAACGTGTCGTATATGGTATACGACAAACACGGTAACGCAAAGGAGGTTCACAACCCCTCGGGTCTGCCCGACGTTACGATGATTGACCACATCGAAGAACCGTACATCAAGGCTTCGATAATCACCGACACTAACTATATCGGCCCGATAATGAAGCTCTGTCTCGACAAGCGCGGCGAACTCATTAAGCAGGAATACATCAGTGGCAACCGCGTGGACCTGCATTTCATGCTGCCGCTCGGGGAGATAGTGATTGACTTCTACGACAAGTTGAAGAGCATCTCCAAGGGATATGCCTCATTCGATTATCACATAGACTGTTACAGGCTGTCGAAACTCGCGAAGCTCGACATTCTGTTGAACGGCGAACCGGTGGACGCGCTCTCCACGCTGACGCATCAGGACAACGCCGTGACCTTCGGCCGCCGCATCTGCGAGAAGCTGAAGGAACTGATACCGCGCCAGCAGTTCGACATCGCGATACAGGCCGCCATCGGGGCGAAGATCGTGGCGCGCGAGACAATCAAGTGCGTGCGCAAGGACGTTACGGCGAAGTGCTACGGCGGCGACGTGAGCCGCAAGCGAAAGTTGCTCGAAAAGCAGAAGAAGGGCAAGAAGAGGATGAAGCAGATAGGCAACGTGGAGGTGCCGCAAAAGGCGTTCCTCGCCGTGCTTAAACTGGATTGACCCCTCCTTATCTCTCTATCCTGAATATCTAAACATGACATACCTATGAAAGAACCGGTTTTGACAACGAGAGACATTGCCAGGGAACTGGCGAGGCGTTACAGTACCATGGCGCATGACGAGCTCGACATCCTCGAGAGCGTCATCGTGCCGCTGAAGTTCACCCGCGGTGAGAAGATAGTGGACAAGGGTGACGTGTGCGATTCCATATACTATGTGGACAGGGGAATGGTGCGCGTCTACTATTTCAAGAACGACAAGGAAATGACGGAATACATCGCCGTGGACGGCAACATCTTCATGTGCATCGAGAGCCTTTTCAGGGAAGAGCCGTCGCAGGTCATCGCCGAGGCTCTCGAAACGACTTTCGTGTATGCCCTGCCCAAGAAACGCCTTGAGGAGGTGGCCCTGCACAACCAGAACATACAGATACTGTACAGGAAGATTTTGGAGGAAAGTCTGATTATCTCCCAGCGCCGCGCCGACCTCCTGCGCTTCGAGAGCGCGAAAGACCGCTACCGCAAGCTCTGCCGCCTCAACCCCAAGATGATAATGAAAGCCCCCTTGGTGTATATCGCCAGCTACTTGCAGATGACGCCCGAGACACTCAGCCGCGTGCGTTCCGCCGTGGCGTTGGAGTGACGGCGTTTCGCCAAGTCTCTGTTGTTTCAGGATTCCCTGTAAAAGTCGAGGGCTTCCTTTATCATTTCGTCCGTTGCGGTCCGGTTGATTTTTATCTTGCCTATGTCTTCGAGCAGGGTGAAGTTGATTGTCCCGGCCGTGTTCTTCTTGTCGTGGCGCATTATCCGCAGGAGTGTGTCGTAGTCGTCGCAGGTAATGCTCATCTTGCCGTAGTTCTCCTGTATGAACCTCGCCGTCTGGCGCAGCCTTTCCGTGGGGAAGCCCGTCAGCGCGCAGCTGAGGTACAGTTCGCACACCAGTCCGTATGCCACCGCATATCCGTGGAGCACGGGTCTGCCGCTTGCCATGGCGAACGACTCGAAGGCGTGTCCTGCCGTATGCCCTAAGTTCAGGGCCTTGCGTGTTCCCTTTTCCGTGGGGTCTTCGGTCACAATCCTCTTTTTCACCCTCACGCTTTGCTCAATCATTGTGAGCAGTTTGTCGTGGTCGGGTGCGTTGAGGTCAAAGTTGATGTGGTCAGCCCACACCTTTGCGTCGCTTATCAGACTGTGTTTCAGCATTTCGGCATAGCCCGACGCAAGGTTTCCGTAGTCCAGCGTTTTCAGGAAACAGGTGTCGATGAATACCGCCTTGGCGTTGTTGAACACGCCGATTTCGTTTTTCAGTCCGTTGAAATTCACGCCCGTCTTTCCGCCCACCGAAGCGTCCACCTGAGCCAGTAGGGTGGTGGGGACGTTCACGAAGTCGACGCCCCTCTTGAACGTGGACGCGGCGAAACCGCCGAGGTCCGTCACCATGCCGCCGCCCAGGTTTATCATGCAGGAATGTCTTGTAGCCCCCTTCTCACTCAGTGTCTTCCACACGTGGGCGGTGGCTTCAATGGTCTTGTTCGTGTCGGATGCCTTGATTGTTATCGCCTCAGCCCTGTCGGCAATGTCAGTTCCGCTAATCACCGCGGCGCACGCCTTTTGCGTGTTCTCGTCGGTGAGGATGAAAACCTTGTCGTAGTCCTTGTCGCCGAACCATTCGTCGATACGGTTTCTCACATTGTTCGTGAATATGATGTCCTGCCCCATTAAAATCTCGCTTTAAATTATTTACATTTGCAAATTTACCCAAAAATGTAGATAAAAGGAAACATTTTGGCTAATTTGCTTCTGTGGGTGATAAATTTTAGCTTACTTTGTGTGTCTTAGAAACAACATAGACCCGAATTGTTTAACAATCAATGATTACTGAATGAAAAGAACTGTTTTTTTTATACTGTC
>CAVHWJ010000157.1:4248-6353 GCA_963639565.1 uncultured Prevotella sp.
GAAGGGTCGGTGGTGGAGGAACTCGTGAAGAAACTCCCCGGCGCGCAGGTGGACGACGACGGCAAGATTACCATCAACGGCAAGGAGGTGAAGAAGATACTCTTCGACGGCAAGGAATTCATGTCGGGCGACACCAAGACGGCGATGAAGAACATCCCCACGTCTATTATAGAAAAGGTGAAGGCATACGAGGAGAAGAGCGACCTCGCCAAGGTGACAGGCATCGACGACGGCGAGGAGGAGACGGTGCTCGACTTCGGTATCAAGAAGGGCATGAACAAGGGCGTTTTCGGCAATGTAGACCTCTCCGCCGGAACTCACGAACGCTATTCCGAAAAACTGATGGGGGCAGCGTTTTACGACAAAATCCGCGTAATGGCGTTCGGCAACATCAACAACGTGAACGACGCGGGTTTCGCTGGCGGTGGCGGCGGACGTTTCGGAGCGGCGCAGCAGGGGCTTAACACCAAGAAGATGGTGGGCGTGAACGTGAACTACGACGACAACAAGAAGCTGAAGCTCGACGGCAGCGTGCGGTGGAACCGCTCCGACAACGACACGCACTCAACGCAGTCCACCGAGAACTACGTGAACCGCAGCGGAGCTTTCTCCAACAGCGACAACCAGAGCTACTCGCGCAGCAACAGTTTCGACGCGCGGCTCAGGCTGGAGTGGAAACCCGACTCGATGACGAATATCCTGTTCCGTCCGCAGTTCATTTATTCGGAGAGCGACTCGCGCTCCGTGGGGCAGTCCGCCACCTACAACGAGAACCCCTACAACTATTCCTCGTCTCCCCTCACCGACGACGCGATAGAAAAGATGTCGGCCATGGGACTCATGGTGAACACCCGTTCCAACAACAGCGTGTCTTATTCCGACAGCAAGTCGGCAGGGGCTAAATTGCAGCTGAACCGCAAACTCGGCAGCAACGGCAGGAACATCACATTGCTGGGCAACGTGAACTACTCCGACACGAAGAATAACAGTCTGTCGATGTCAAACGTTCACCTCTTTCAGGTGAAGAACATCTACGGCAACGACTCCACGTATCAGAACAACAAATACAACTACACGCCGACGAAGAACTGGAAGACCGACGTGCAGCTGACTTACAGCGAACCGCTCTGGAAGGGCATCTTCCTGCAACTGAGCTACAAGTTCACGTATAACTACAAGAAGAGCGACCGCGCCACCTACGACTTCAGCAACGCCGAGGGCGGACTCTTCGACAACGTGCCGTCGGCATACCGCAACTGGAACAGTTACCTCAGTCTGCTCTCCGGCGAACTTTCCGACTACTACGACAAGAGCCAGAGCCGCTATTCGGAATACCGCAACTATATCCACGAAATGCAGGTGGGGCTGAAGGTGATAAAGAAGAACTACAACATGAACGTGGGCGTTATGGTGCAGCCGCAGAAATCCAAGTTCATACAGGAATACCGCGGCGTGTGTACCGACACGGTGAGAAACGTCACCAACGTGTCGCCCACCTTCGAGTTCCGCTACAAGTTCTCCAAGCGCAGCAGTCTGCGCATCAACTACCGCGGCACCACGTCGCAGCCCGACATGGCTGACTTGCTCGACATCACCGACGACAGCGACCCGCTGAACATCAAGAAGGGTAACCCCGGTTTGAAACCGTCGTTCACCAACACCTTCCGCCTGTTCTACAACAACTACATCGAGTCGCACCAGACCGCCCTTATGACTTTTGTGAACTACAACAACGTGCGCAACAGCGTGAGCAACGCCGTTACCTACGATGCCGTTACCGGCGGACGCATCACGCGCCCCGAGAACATCAACGGCAACTGGGACGTGTCGGCGGCCTTCATGCTCAACACGTCAATCGACTCTGCAGGGGTGTGGAACGTAAACACCTTCACCACCTTCGGGCATAACAACTACGTGGGCTATCTCACGCAGGACCAGAACTCCGTGATGCAGAAGAACACAACGCGCACCACCACTGTGGGCGAAAAACTCAGTGCCGGCTACCGCAAGGACTGGCTCGACGTGAGCGTGGACGGTTCGATGAACTACATGGACACGCGTAACCTCCTCCAGTCGAGCGGCAACAGCAGCACGTGGCAGTTCTC
>CAVHWJ010000158.1:0-6336 GCA_963639565.1 uncultured Prevotella sp.
CCGCCGACCCTCTGCTTGTAAGGCAGATGCTCTAAACCAGCTGAGCTAAACGCCCGAAATTTTGTTTCACTTGACATTCGGTATCAAGGCTTCGGCAAGGCTGTGGGCGTTGACGGATTCGAACCGCCGACCCTCTGCTTGTAAGGCAGATGCTCTAAACCAGCTGAGCTAAACGCCCTTGCTCTTGTTAAGCGGTTGCAAAGGTATGAATAATTCTCTTTTCCTCCAAATTTTCCGCGTTATTTTTGAAAAAATGACTTGATTTTATTATTTTCTCGGCTAAACATTCTTGATTCTCACTCGATTTCCATACCTTTGTTTCCGCTGACTGGAGGCTCTGTGTAAAAGCGGAGAATAGCCAGTCGGTCAAGGAAGGCATATATTGCTTCATCCGTTTAAGCCAAAGTCTGGAAAACTAAAGCAAAGAAACGATGGATGGAACTAATAGATGCCCTCTCTGTGTATCTGTTTGTGTTCAAGGTACAGCCCTGATTGTACCCTTACATATCCAGCACAGGGATGGGGCTGTAGTTTCTGAACATTCGTTTCGAAGGTTTTTTCCAGACACCTGAGCTTAGGATGGACAGTTTAATGTAGCTCCATCTCTTTCTTGTATCTATATACTAACCGCCGTGAGTTTGTTGGAGTTGTATCGGCAAAAAGACCTAATACCAATGCCAATTTGGAGAATCACTATTACTCAAACAAGGGTACAACAGGGAAAGAGAATGGACAAAGGGCTGTTTGTTGACATTCAATCAGGATATGCAAATCCCATATACAATGACAAAGCTGCAGTGCAGTTTGCTTTTAAGACAAAGAACGTAGACTTAGAGGCAATGGGAGCATTGAACGCAAGTTGTTTAAAGGCTGTAAAAATCGGATAAGGTTATGAGTATAGAAGAATTGATACACCCGGAAGACGCCCAAGCCTTGAAAGTTCTAATGAACATACCGGCTTTACCCAAAGTGATGGAAAAGGTTTTTGAATATGGGTATGACGAAATCTCATGGACGGAAAATGTCACGACAAACCTTCGTCTGTCAGAAACACAGATGCCGGAGATATACAACCGTTTGCCTCCTATTTGTGAGCGATTGGGAATACCCGTTCCGGAGTTATATTTAGAAATGACACAAGTCGCTAATTCTTGGACTTCAGGTTACAAGAAGCCATACATCGTTTTGACTCTTGGACTGACAAGAAAAGTGAAAGGAGAAGAACTGGATGCGGTCCTTGCCCATGAGTGTGGGCATATATTATGCCAACATGTGTTGTATCAGACTTTGGCAAATGCGGTATTCACGTTGGGAGACTCTATAGCCGATTCACTTGTCGGTTTTGTCGGTAATGCCGTAATGAAGCCCCTTAAACAAGCCTTAGTGGCATGGAGCAGAGCTTCGGAGCTGTCGGCAGACCGTGTGGCTTGCATCATTGCTCCGTCGTCAGCGTTGGCACTCGCGCTTGCAAGAACGGATATGATTCCAAGGTATATCGTGGAGAGCATGGATTTGAAGGCCTGGGCACAGCAGGGTAAAGAATTTGAGGATATGAAGAAGGGCAGTACATGGAATAAGGTTTTGCATTGGATGTCCAATTCCGATGCCTATCATCCATTCAGTCCTGTAAGGGTGTATGAAGCCATGAGGTGGGAAAAAACAAGTTCTTGTCAGAAATTTCGGACAACGACAGGCTGTTTGAACATTGAAAGCAAGAAGTTGGAACTGCCATCTACAAGTGATGTGCTTTTTGAGAAGGCAAGCTCTCTTGCAAAAGACATTTCGTTGAGTTCGTTAAAATCTAAGTTCAAATTCAAATAGTTTCGGATATGTTTGAAGGTTATATAGCTGGCAAATTTGCCAACAAAATGTTTGAAAAGGATGTGTTCAAAATTGTGAAGAGGCATGCTATGATTGGGGCATTGCTGATGATGATTCCCGACTTTGGCTTTGGCACGGTATTCTACATCGCCATTTTGTGGCACATGTATTCTTCGATAGCAAAGAAAGTGGGACTGTCGTTTTCCGACAACTTTTGGAAATTGGTCGGCTTCGGTTTCTTCGTAAATGTTTTTATTGCCCTTGTGGTAGATGTCGCCCTTAGTTTTCTGTTCTTCTTGGAGCCATTCGTCATATACTTGCAATTCTATCTCTCGGGTAAGGTTTACATCGAAAGTCTCAAAAAATTCAAATAAAATCACCGGATATGATTACTCTTTTATTCATCTTTCTCATAATATTTGTGATTGTCAAGATTATTAACCCCGCCGACAAAAAGAGCGAGAAGCAAAAGGCAAAGGACGACCAAGCCCTGACGGAATTGCCTGACATCTGCCTGAAGGGGAAAAGTCTGGGCAAATGGGAAAAGGCATTGAACCTATGCCCCAAAGACAAGGAAACCTTAGATGTCTTTGAATATCGTCGTTCCGACAGAAGCATTACTATAAAAGTAAAGAACGGAGATACTATATCTTGCCCTTTGGAGCAGCTTGACGTGAATTTTGAAAAAGTTGTAGGGATGTATGGGATGTATGAATTCAAAGTGTCTCACGAGAAAAGAAAAATCAAGTTTTATAACTTTGACAATGTGTTCAGCAAAAAAGAATACGATGTTATAATCGGTGTCCTTTGGCTCGCTGGTACTACACATAACAGAGAAATTATGGGGAGCACTTATAAAAATATGTCAAGAGCCGCTACTGTCATAAAGATTTTGAGCAAACTGTAAATTCTAAAAGACCTGAAAGCAATAAAAGCTTTTAGGGGCAAACCGCAAAATATGTGCGAGCGGAGACTATTTCTCACTTTTTTTTCGAGAAAAAGTTTCCTCTCGCACATATTTTTGGAAAATCGTACTGCCTTTGTCAAGCCAATGTCAATATTTTTATCGCTGCTACGGCTCTTTCCTTTAAGGCGGCTTTGTCGGCGCAAACCGCCGCTTCGTCAGTCGTCCATCGTCCGTTGGGAGACCTCCCATCGGACGATAACAGGTCTCCCATCGGACGACCTCCCATCGGACGATGGGAGCTTGGCAAACCGCTTCTTTTAATGAAAGAGACGTGCGTGTGCGCCTTGACACACAACTATTCTTTTGCTTTTTCTTGAAATTTTTGCGCGTGGTTTTTTTTCTTACTAAAAAGTTTGTGCAATCGACGATTATCCGTATCTTTGCGACACGAGAACCCACCAAGCTTCTCAACGATGCTCAAATGTGCGGGTCGTTTTTGTTTTTATAGGTATCTGGCAACAAGAATTATCACCCACACTTTTTGTAGTTACAGCGGTCTCTGTTTCTGTTAAAACCGTGTTAAAATGGCGTTTATTCCGCTACGAACACTGTAAAAGGTGCTTTCGTAGCGGAATAAACGCTGTTTTTTAGACGTGTTTGGTGTTGACGGGTTGCTTCTGAAAATATGATAACTGACAAAACTTAGGATTCCTTAGTTCAATAGCAGTCGTCCATTATTTCATTGTTTTCATATATGGAGAAATCATGGTGCTTATGCTGCCGCAGGAACGCTTCAAGTTCGGCAGTGGTCCATTTGCCTTTCTCCGACAGGATTTTATATGTCGGGGAAACGGAAAGGTATAATTCATCAGCATTTTCAAATTGTAAAAGACAACTCAAACACATTTCGTCGTGGTATTTTTCCCAGCCTTCACTATTGACGTGTCTCCATGTCTTGGTGATGGTGCGCATTGTAAAGCAAATGCTTCCGCTGCTTACATTGAATGACTCTTTTTCAAAATACCAATAATGACCTTCCATTAGAACTGGAATTCGTTTGTTCTCCATACAGATGTTTTCTGCAAAGATACGCCTTTTATTGGTTGTGGATGAAATTTTCCTTTCGCATTTTGTCTTGTGGACATCATATTGGTGTGAGCAACGGTAAAAAGACCGTTTGGAAGAATACAAGAAAAAGACTATCTTTGCAACAACTAACAAAACACTTCAGTATGAATACGATTATTGGTCTATTATTTCTGTTGCTTTTGATAGCAGCACTTGTTAAGCCAGAAGCTACTATTTTCAACAACGTCTCTCTACTCAAAAACAAGAGTAAAAACACAAGGCGATTGATTTTCTTTGGAATATGGATAGTACTCTCCACTGTTTGTGCCTTTATTTTCCGACCGGACGAAAATGTCAAAACAGTTAAGGAAACGTCCACAAAAGAATATGCTATCAATGGAGATAGCACGGAAGTTGTTCTCAAATGCCAAGACACACTACGTTTTGACGGTAAAGGTAATGTCGAATGGACTTCGACGGGAATGAATGCAGGTTCTTCCATGCGCATCAACATTGGACTTGCGCAATCGGTCGGGGTTTATCCGGCATCCATAAAATTCGATAAATCAAATTATGATGGCCTCGTTTATGGCGGCTATAAATTCTACGAAGGAGAATACGGCGCAGTAGGACTATATGATTTTAAGGGGGATGACGAATTTGTTCGAATAGGCAAAGCCAATGACCACGAAAGTGTAATAACAAAAGAAGACTACAAACATCTGCAGTCCGCTGTAGAGTTGGATTACAAGTCACAAATCAAACCCTTGAGCCTATATAGTATTAGATCTTTCATTAACAGCATAAAGGTCTATGTCCAGAATGTAAACGAGGGTGATACCCAAGATGCGAAAAGAGAGTGTACTATTTCGAGTACAGATGAGGCTTTCAAAGTTATTCTCAATGGCATATTCCCCAAAGAATTGTCGTAATCTTGCAGGGGGTAAAGGAAAGATGACTTATGTGTGACATTATAGGAAGGAAAAAGGAAATCGCCGAACTCAACCGCTATTACCGCAGCGGACGGGCGGAGTTCGTCGCCGTTTACGGGCGTAGACGTGTGGGAAAGACGTTCCTTATAGACGAGGTGTTCCACGACAACATGGTGTTCCACCATACGGGGCTTTCGCCTTACGACCGCCAGCGGAAGGTGACGCTGAAAGACCAGTTGCAGAATTTCTGTTTCTCGCTGCTGCGCCACGGCATGGAGAACATAGCGCAGCCAAAGTCGTGGATGGAGGCGTTCTTCCTGCTCGAAAAGTTTTTGGAGACGTGCGACAACGGTTCGCGGCAAGTGGTCTTCATCGACGAACTGCCGTGGATGGACACCGCACGGTCGGGTTTCCTCACTGCGCTTGAGGCCTTTTGGAACGGTTGGGGGAACACCCGGCACAACCTCCTCCTCATCGTCTGCGGCTCCGCCACGTCGTGGATGCTCGACAGCATCATTAACAACAAGGGCGGACTCTACGGGCGTTTGACCGGCGAGATAAAACTGTCGCCGTTCACGCTGAAAGAGTGCGAGGACTTTTACAGAAGCCGCGGCATACAGATGTCGCGCTACAACATAGCGCAAGCCTATATGATAATGGGCGGCATTCCGTTCTACATGAATTTCTTTAACCCCGCATACAGTCTGGCGCAGAACATCGACGCCCTGTTTTTCGTCCGCAACAGCAAGCTCGGCGACGAGTTCGACAGACTTTTCAATTCAGTCTTCGACAATGCCGAAGACTGCATGAAGATAGTGAGGTGTCTTGGGTTGCGCCATGCCGGCTATACCCGAAAGGAGATAGCAGAGAAGACCGGGCTTAACCCCAACGGCGATTTCACCAAGATGCTGAAAGCACTGACTGGGAGCGACTTCATCATGCGGTATGTGCCGTTCGGTGCGTCGGCGCGCGAGGAGCGTTACAAGTTGGTGGACCCGTTCTGCTGGTTCTGGCTGCATTTCAAGGAGGGGAAACGGATAACGCAGACCGACTACTGGCAGAAGCATCTTAGGGAAAGCGACATTGCGTCGTGGCGCGGCATTGCCTTTGAGGAACTGTGCTTGCAGCATATTGCGCAAATCAAATACGCCCTCGGCGTGGGCGGTGTCTCCTCGCAGGAGTCCTCGCTCGTGGTTGCCGGAAACGGAGAAAGCGACGGTATGCAGATAGATTTGCTGATAGAGAGGGCTGACGACGTGGTGAACGTTTGTGAAATGAAATTCTGCCAGGCACCGTTCGCCGTAACGAAGTCTTATGCCCGGACATTGAGCCACAGGATGCAGACTTTGCAGGATAAATATCCTGACCTGACGTTCCACCTTACTTATATAGGCAACTCAGAACTGGCATCGAACGAATACTCCGACCTGTTTGTATCGGGTGTGACGTTGGACGGACTGTTTACTTGACGCTTTCTGCCGGCGCACACAGGTCATTGCCCCTTCCTGTTTCATTACAAAAACGCCCTTCATGCGTCCCTATATAAAACCTTGATATTATGAAAACATCAATGAGCGAATGGATAAGCGGCGTGATCGGCGGCGGACG
>CAVHWJ010000159.1:0-6308 GCA_963639565.1 uncultured Prevotella sp.
ATGAAACTTGTCAGCGGAAAGATATTCATCGACAATATGCGGTTCCATGCCTGTCACGGCGTGCTGCCGCAGGAAAGAGTAACGGGCGGCGACTTCGTGGTGAGCGTCAGTGCCACATACCCCTTGGCGGAAGCCGTGGCTACCGACGACGTGGCGGCAACGCTCAACTACGCCATTGCTTACGAACTGGTGAAAAAGGAGATGTCGCAGCCCTCGGCACTCATCGAGCACGTGGCAGGAAGGATAGGCGAGAGCCTCTTGCAAGAAATGCCCGGGATAGAAGAACTCACCGTGCGCGTGGTGAAAAGCAATCCCCCCATGGGAGCCGACTGCGACGGAGCAGGAGTGGAGTTGCACTGGAAAAACCGCTAAAATGGCGTTAATTGCATAACAAATGTCGTGATTTGTTATGCCAAAACGAAACTTATAATTAATTTTGCAGCAGTGATAAAGAAAATCGGCATAGTAACGGGACGTGCGGCAATGATGCTCATTATGGCTGTGATGACGGTGACGGCAGTCGCCGCCAACGCTTTCACACTCGTCATCGACGCCGGTCACGGCGGTCACGACGCCGGGGCGCGCGGCAGTTTCTCCAACGAGAAAGACATCAACCTGCGCACAGCCCTCGCCTTCGGACGCTACGTAGAGAAGAACTGTCCCGACGTGAGGGTGATATACACCCGCAAGACCGATGTCTTCGTGCCGCTCCACAAGCGCGCCGACATTGCCAACAAGAGCAAGGCCGACGTGTTCATCTCCATTCACACCAACGCCCTGCCGGCAGGGAGGATAGCGCGCGGGCTGGAGACATACACCATGGGTATGCGCCGTTCCGACGAGAAACTCGGCGCGGCGCAGCGCGAGAACGCCGTGATAACCTACGAGAGCGACTACAAGCAGCGCTACGAGGGCTACGACCCCAACTCGCCCGAAAGCGCGATAATGTTCGAGTTCATCCACGACAAGAACATGGCGAAGAGCGTGGAACTCGCCAAACTGGTGCAGAAGAACGTGTGCGCCGTGGCGTCGCGTCCCGACAAGGGCGTGAAGCAGGACGTGTTCCTCGTACTCCGCGAAACGTCGATGCCGGCGTGCCTCATCGAGCTTGGCTTCATCACCACCCCCGACGAGGAACGGCTGCTCAACGACGAGGCGAGCGTGGACAACATCGCCCGCGGCATATACAACGCCTTCGCGAAATACAAGAACGACAACTCAACAGGGTTTACCGTGCCGTATGAGGCCACGAACAACACGCAGCCCAAGATACCGGAACTGGTGCCGCAGGAATACAAGCCCGAAGAGACCGCGCCGAAACGCCGCAGGAAGCGTGCCGCCGCGGTGGCGAAACCCACTGAGGAACAGTCAACCGCCGCCGACACGGTTAAGGCGAAGCCGGCCGAGGGGAAAGCAAAACCTGTTGAGGTTAAGGCAAAACCCGCGGAGGAGAAAGCCGCAGGGCTGACTTTCAAGGTGCAGATACTCGCCAGCAACTCCGTTCTGCCGGCAAGGAGCGCGCGCTTCAAGGGGCATACCGGCGTGGACTCCTACAAGGAGGGCGGCATGGTGAAATACACCATCGGGTCGTCTGCCGACTACAACGAGATAAACTCCCTGCGCAAGAGCCTCTCGGCGGATTTCCCCGGATGCTTCGTGGTGGCGTTCAAGGCAGGGGAGAAGATGAACATCAACGAGGCGATAAGAGAATACAAGAAGAAACCATAAACAGAAGAAAATATGAAATACGTAACCAACGAGATCAAGATAGCCATCGTGGCGATAGTGGGTCTTATAGTGCTGTTCCTCGGACTTAAATTCCTCAAGGGACTCGACATCTTCACGTCGGGCACAAGCTATAACATCACTTTCAGCAACATCAGCGGTCTCTCCACGTCAAGCCCCATCTACGCCAACGGCTACAAGGTGGGCCGCGTGAGGAAAATCAACTACGACTACTCGCAGGAGAAGGACATCGTGGTGGTGGCTGACATCGACGACAACCTCTGCATCCCCACGGGAACCACGGCGGCGATCGTCTCCGACCTCATGGGCAACGTGAAGGTGAACCTTACGATGCCCAAGGCCACCGGGGGGCGCATCGAACCGGGCGGCACTATCCCCGGCGGCGTGGACGACGGAACCATGGGTAAGGTGAAAGACATCGTGCCTGTCGTTATGGGTCTGCTGCCCAAAATCGACTCCATCCTCGTCAGCGTGAACGCACTGCTCGCCGACCCGGCACTCGCCCATTCGCTGAAAAACGTGGAGACGATAACCGGCGACCTCACGCAGTCGTCGCGCGACCTCAACAAGCTCCTCGCCTCGCTCAACGGACAGTTGCCCGGCGTGCTCAACAAGGCCGACCACGTGATGGCCAACGCAGAGACGCTCACCGGCAACCTCAACAAGGTGGACTTGGCCGAGACGATGCACAAGGTGAACTCCGCAATCGACAACGTTCACGCCTTCACCGAGAAGCTCAACAGCAACAACGGCAGTCTGGGTCTCCTCATGCGCGACCCCGACCTGTATTATAACCTCAACTCCACGGTGAAGCACGCCGACTCGCTTATGATAGACCTCAAGGCGCACCCCAAGCGTTACGTTCACTTCTCAGTGTTCGGCAGGAAAGACAAGTGATCCGGCGGCAGCCCGGGGCGGCAAACCGCCGCACGCATGGGCAACGCACGGCAACATACATAAACCGGTTTTGTAAAGTGCAACATTAAAGCGCATTACAAAATCGGTTTAAATTTTACCCTTTCGGCATTTGTCCAAACCGATTTTTTTTGCGAAATTTGCAACGCTTTTCCAGGGAACGACGTCTGAACACAACGCAGGAAAAGCTGAAAAACCGAAGAAACACGATACAGCCGCAAGGCGTAATCATGCGAAATGTCGCAAGACAGAACCTCTTTATAAGAACAGATATGGCCGACAATCCCAACGCGCTCTGGGACAGAACCCTTTTGCATATAAAGCAAAACGTGACGGAGCAGCAATACAACACGTGGTTCAACCCGCTCTCCTTCGAGTCGTACAACGCCGACACGAAGGTTCTTGTCGTGCAGGTGCCCAGCCCCTTCTACGCCGAGTATCTGGAAGAGAATTTCATCGATTTGCTTGCCAACGTGCTCAAGCGCAATTTCGGTCAGGGCATAAAGCTCAACTACCGTGTGCTCACCGACAAGCAGAACAACATATCACAGGTGGTGCCTTCCGACCCCCCGGCCGACATCGCCGGGCGCAAGCCCAAGCCCACGGGCAACAACCAGCCGCCCACGGCAATGGACGCGGCGCGCCCGCAGCAGCTCAACTCGCAGCTCAACCTGCACCACACCTTCGCCAACTACATCGAGGGCGTGAGCAACAAGCTGCCGCGCTCCGTGGGGCAGTCGATAGCCGAGCACCCCAACACCACGCAGTTCAACCCGATGTTCGTCTACGGGCCGTCGGGCTGCGGCAAGACCCACCTCATCAACGCCATCGGCGTGCGCGCCAAGCAGCTCTATCCCATGAAGAGGGTGCTGTATATCAGCGCGAGGCTCTTTCAGGTGCAGTACACCCAGGCCGTGGTGAACAACAAGGTGAACGACTTTATCAACTTCTACCAGACCATCGACATGCTCATCGTCGATGACATACAGGAGTGGGCTTCCGCCACGAAGACGCAGGAGACGTTCTTCCACATCTTCAACCACCTGTTCATGAACGGCAAGAGGATAATCCTCGCGTCCGACCGTCCGCCGGTGGACCTCCAGGGCATGAGCGACCGCCTCCTCACGCGTTTCAGTTGCGGCGTGATAGCCGAGCTGGAGAAGCCCAACGTGGAACTCTGCATGGACATCATCCGCAGCAAGATAAAGCGCGACGGCTTGCAGATACCCGACAACGTGATCCGCTTCATCGCCGAAACGGCGAACAGCAGCGTGAGGGACTTGGAGGGCGTGGTCACGTCGCTCCTCGCATACTCTATCGTCTACAACAGCGACATCGACATGCGACTTGCCGAAAGGGTGATAAAGCGCGCGGTGAAGATAGACGACAATCCGCTCACCCTCGACGACATCCTCGACACCGTGTGCAAGCATTACAGCGTAACCGCCGCGTCGGTGTCGGGCAGGAGCCGCAAGCGCGAGTTCGTGGTGCCGCGCCAGCTCTCGATGTATCTCGCGCAGAAATACACCAAGATGACGGCTTCGCGCATCGGCAAGCTCATGGGCGGCAGGGATCACACCACGGTAATCCATAGCTGCACCCAGGTGGAACGCCGCCTGGAGGCTGACAAACTCTTCCTTGAGGAAGTGACGAGCATAGAAAATTCTTTCAAGCTGAAACGGTGATTTCTTTAGGTGTCCGCCCCGGCGGTCGCCAATGCCAGTTTCGGCTTGCCGTACATCACATACGGAGGCAATCATAAATAAGACGTGAAGGGGAGAATGGCACACATTCTCCCTTTTTTGTGTCATTGCCCAGTACTGGAGTAATCCGCGCCCAGTACTGGAGTAATCCGCGTGGAGTACTGGAGTAATCCCTGCGGAGTACTGACAGGAAACGCGCCGTTTGCTATCCCCGAAATTGCAATCCGCACATGACAAACGGTCATTTAGCTGCGAAAAACCGCTTCTGACAAATTCGTAAAAAGGCTTTTGCTCTCGTGTAAAATCCGTTGCAGAAATTACAAATCCGGTTTTTGCATTTTATAAAACGCCAACGCTGTAAAAAAATCCGCTTGCTCACGGTTCAATATTTTTTGCTTGTTTCGCAAAAAGGTTTCCACGCTCTTTCGGGCTATTTGCAGGGAAAAATAAAGTGAGTAACTTTGCAATCAAGAAAAACGGAAAACCGAATATATTGTTACCATGCAGATTTGTAATTACTGAAGTTTATTGATTAGAGATTAATTAGACAGACAAAGAAACGTTGCGTTGTATTGCAAGCCTTATGGTCTGACCATGGAAAACACCCACTTTTGATTTATGTATGATAAGGACTTCCCCCGTTCGCCCGTGCAACCGGCGGCGAGGGAATGTCCGTTTTTAGATTTTATAACCCATTTGCCGATTAAGGGCGGTCTTTGGTCGGCATTTATTTATTACTTTTGCAGTGTCATAATATCATCCGCGATGAAGATTATTGAATTTATAAGGAAATGGACGCTCCTCTGCGCCATAGTGTTCGGCCTGGCCGTGTATCTCCTCTTCACCGAGATACCGCCGCTGCGCCCCGTCGGCTTTGTGGCAGGGCCGTGGTGCGTCAAGGCGGTGCCTTATCTCATCTTCCTGTTGCTTTATCTCACGTTCTGCAAGATAGACATGGAGAACATGCGCCCCCGCGCGTGGCATTTCTGGCTCCAGCTGATACGCACCACGCTGTCGGGCTTCTTCGTGATGCTGATACTCCTTTTCGGCAACGTAAGCCCCGACGTGAAACTCGTCCTTGAGGGCTGCTTCGTGTGCTTCATCTGTCCCACGGCGGCTTCGGCGGCGGTGGTGACGGAGAAACTCGGCGGCAGCATCGCCTCGCTCACCGTCTTCACGCTGATAGCCAACATCGTGACGAGCATCATCGTGCCGCTCTTCTTCCCAATGGTGGAGAAGGGCAGCGACATCACCTTCCTCTATGCCTTCATGCTCGTCCTCAGGCGCGTGGTCACGGTGCTCCTCGTGCCGCTGTGCCTCGCTCTGCTCACAAGGCATTTCCTGCCCAAGGTGGCTGACAGGATAAAGCGTATGAAGAACGTGGCGTTCTATATATGGTGTGTGAACCTCTCCATCGTGGCCGGCATGACGTGCCACAACATCGCCTGTGCCACAGCCAGCGGCTGGACGCTATTCCTTCTGCTTTTGCTCCCGTTCGCAATCACCCTGATACAGTTCTCCATCGGCAAATGGGTGGGCGGTTTCTACGGCGACCGCGTGAGTGCCGGTCAGGCCTTGGGGCAGAAGAACACGGTGGTTGGCATCTGGCTCACCGTGACTTTCCTCAACCCCGTGGCGGCTGTGGCGCCGGGGGCTTACGTGCTGTGGCAGAACCTCGTGAACTCGTGGCAGCTGTGGTGCAAGGAGAAATACGGCTACCTGAAATGGTGAGCTTTCTTTGATGTAACGGAAAATCGTCGGCATTATTTGCCACATTCAAAAACATATCGTAACTTTACGACCAAAACACATATCAGAGGTATGAAAAAGACCATTGTAGCTATGATAGCGGCGATGATGCCCATGGCCATTTTTGCCGACACCTACGACCAGTTATGGAAACAGTACAGCGAGGCGCAGCGCAAGGATTTGCCGCGCCGTCAG
>CAVHWJ010000160.1:0-3167 GCA_963639565.1 uncultured Prevotella sp.
CAATGCCCTCCGGCGGATTCAAACCCAAGCCGTATGCCGCCAATGCCGGCAAACAAGTCTATAAAGCTAAAGTTGTTCCAGTTCATGCTCTTTCGCGAATTTTTCAAGGCTCTCCCTATGCCGTTCAGCCATTTCCGTGCAGAGTTATTACAATTCCGCCTAATAATGAAATCAATCTTTGTTTTTGGCGCAAAGAACCATGCCCCCAAATGCCAAAATGCAAGGCGGTATTGTTTTTTTAACATCAAATTGTTGTGCGACCGACAAAAAACACCTAATTTTGCTTTGATTTATCGGCGGCTTGTCAATATGGGAAGATTTCAAGGACAGGCGTTCGCCGCATCGGACAACTAAGAAGACAACTAAGAACAACTAAAGACATAAAGATAAACAACTGTAAGAATGGAAAAGATAGACAGACTTGACAAAAAAATTCTCAGCATCTTGTCGAAAAACGCGCGTATGCCGTTCAAGGACGTGGCGGCAGAGTGCAACGTGTCGCGCGCGGCGATACACCAGCGCGTGCAGCACCTCACCGAGGACGGCGTTATCACCGGAAGCAAATACGACGTGGACCCCAAGAGCCTGGGCTTCTCCACCTGCACATACGTGGGCATCACGCTCGAAAAGGGCAGCATGTACAAGACCGTTGTGGAGCAGCTGGAGCACATCCCCGAAATCGTGGAGTGTCATTTCACCACAGGTCCCTACACGATGCTCGTGAAACTCTATGCCAAGGACAACGGCCAGCTCATGGACCTGCTCAACAACCAGTTGCAGGAAATCCCCGGCGTGGTGGCCACCGAAACGCTTATCTCCCTGGAGCAGAGCATAAAGAGGGAAATACCCATCGGCTCCAAGGAACAGGAAGAGGCGGCGGAATGACGCGCCGAGGGGATATATAATATAAAGGTGGCGGTTTAAAGAGTCACCCTTTTTTAATTTCACGCCTTTGTTGAACTTAACAAGAAGCCTTCGCTGAAGGCGGCACACAAAAAAAATATATGCAGACATTGGAACCGTTTGATTTCCAGTCACGCCTGAACAGCATCTACAAGCGATACCCCGAGGCGGAACGCAAGCCGCTGATTGGCATCACCGGCAATTTCGCCGACGGCGGCGCGGCCCTCGCCGAACCCTATTACGGGGCGGTGGTGAAGGCCGGCGGAGTGCCTGTCGTGATTCCCCCCGTGGCGGACGCCGACGTGGTGGCTAACACGCTCGACGGCATCGACGGACTTATCCTTTCGGGCGGCGGCGACTTCAACCCCCTGTGGTGCGGCGAGGAACCCGTGGAGGGTCTCCACGGCATCAACTCCCGGCGCGACCTGCCCGAACTGCTCACCGCCGCGCTGGCATACAACCGACAGATTCCCATGCTCGGCATCTGCCGCGGCATACAGACGCTCGCCGCCGCGCTCGGCGGCAAGATACGGCAGGACATAAACACCACAGGCACCGACAACGCCGAATACAAGACCACGGGCAGGATTAAGCACAGTCAGGACACTGACCGCCGCGGCGAACCCACACACTCGGTGAGGATAGAACCCGACACCGCGCTCTTCGACATATACAAGAGCGACAGGATATTCGTGAACTCATTTCACCATCAGGCGGTGGAGAGCTGCGGACGGCGTTTCAATATGTCGGCGTGCGCCCCCGACGGCGTGATAGAGGCAATGGAGAGCAGCGAGCACAAGTCGATTATCGGCGTGCAGTGGCATCCCGAATGTCTCGGCGACGAGGGGCTGCCGCTCTTCCGCTGGCTCGTGGAGAGGGCGGCGGAATACAGCCGCGCAAAGCGCATACACGCAAGCATCGTGACCCTCGACTCCCACTGCGACACGCCGATGTTCTTCCCGCAGGGAATACGCTTTGACTGGCGCGACAACCGCATCCTCGTGGACTTGCACAAGATGAGCGACGGACGGCAACAGGCCGTCACCATGGCGGCGTATCTGCCGCAGCCCAAGCCGGGGGAGACGTTCGCTGACGTCGCGCCGTTCCCCTCGGAGACTCCGGCTGACTACGCCAACCTCATCTTCGACAAGATTGAGGACATGGTGGAGAAAAACCGCAAATACGTGTCGATAGCACGCAAGCCGGCGGAACTCTACGCCGACATGAGGGCGGGACGGAAGTCGGTGATGATTGCCATAGAGAACGGCATCGCCCTGAACCACGACATAGCCAACGTGGGGCATTTCGCGCGGCGAGGGGTGGTTTATATCACGCTGTGCCACAACGGCGACAACGACATCTGCGACAGCGCGCGCCGCTCCGGGGCGACACACGGCGGAGTGAGCCAGTTCGGTGCCGCAGTGATAGAGGAGATGAACCGGCAGGGGGTGATGGTGGACCTGAGCCACGCCGGCGAGAAGAGTTTTTACGACGCGGTGGAGATTAGCCGCTTGCCCGTGGTGTGCAGCCACAGCAACTGCCGCGCGCTGTGCGACGTGGAGCGCAACCTCACCGACGACCAGATGCGCGCCCTCGCCCGGTGCGGCGGAGTGCAGCAGATTACGCTCTACAACGGTTTCCTGCGCAACGACGACCAAGAGGCGAGCATCCTCGACGCAATGGCGCACCTCGACCACGCCGTGGACATAATGGGCATCGACCACGTGGGGCTGGGCACCGACTTCGACGGCGACGGCGGCGTGTGCGGCATTGCCGACTCCTCGGAACTCATCAATTTCACCATTCAACTGCTGCGCCACAGATATTCACCGGCGGACATAGAGAAGATATGGGGAGGCAACTGGCTGAGGGTGATGACCGCCGTTCAGTCAGTTAGAAAATAAGAAAAAGAAAAACCGTTCCGCATCTTGCGGACAAAACAAATAAGCTATGAAAGTGAGACTAACATTCCTGGCTCTCGCCGCCCTCGTCGCCGCAACGGCGGTGACATCGTGCAAGAGCGTGAAAAAGGCCGACGCGGACACGGCGCAGGTTGCCGTGGGTCCGGAGTTCAACGCCGACTCGGCGTATCTCTTCTGCGAGAAACAGTGTGAGTTCGGGCCGCGCACGATGAACAGCGAGGCGCACGACAAGTGCGCCGAGTGGATTGTGGGCAAGTTCCGGCAGTACGGATGCACCGTGACGGAACAGAAAATGGACTTGAAGGGCTACGACGGCACCACGCTGAAATGCAACAACATAAT
>CAVHWJ010000160.1:3402-6260 GCA_963639565.1 uncultured Prevotella sp.
CCGCAGTGGAGCGACGCAATGGACGACGGCGACTCATTCGCCCTCGGGGCGCAGTATTGGGCGGCGCATCCCCACAAGCCGGGGTATGAGGCGCGCTTCGGAATGTTAGTGGACATGGTGGGCGGCACCGGCGCGCGCTTCTATCAGGAGGGTATGTCAAAGGAGTTCGCACAGGCAATAGTGGACAAGGTGTGGAACGCCGCCAACGTGGTGGGCTACGGCTCCATGTTCCCCAACGAACAGGGCGGCTACATCACCGACGACCACATCCCGGTGAACAAGACGGCGCACATACCCACGGTGGACATCATCGCCTATTATCCCGACTGCAAGCAGAGTTCTTTCGGACCGACGTGGCACACCGTGAACGACACGATGGAGAACATCGACCGCAACGTGCTCAAGGCCGCCGGGCAGACCGTGATACAGGTGCTCTTCTCCGAAAAACCCTGACCCAAATCATTACGTATTACATTGACTAACGATAAAAAAACTATACACACATGGATTCCCAGAAAAAAGTATTCGCATCGAAACTTCTCAAAGTTAAGGCTATCAAATTGCAGCCCGAAAACCCCTTCACATGGGCGTCGGGCTGGAAGTCGCCCTTCTATTGCGACAACCGCAAGACTCTCTCTTACCCCGAACTGCGCAACTACGTGAAGCTCGAACTCGTACACGCCGTGCTTGAACATTTCCCCGAGGCTGAGGCCGTGGCTGGAGTGGCGACAGGTGCTATCGCTCAGGGCGCGCTCGTGGCCGACGAACTCAACCTGCCGTTCGTTTACGTGAGGAGCAAACCGAAAGACCACGGACTGGAGAACCTCATCGAGGGCGAACTGAAGCCCGGCATGAAGGTGGTGGTGATAGAGGACCTTATCTCAACGGGCGGTTCGTCGCTCAAAGCCGTGGAGGCTATCCGCAAGAACTGCTGCGAGGTTGTCGGCATGGTGGCTTCCTACACCTACGGCTTCGGCGTGGCGAAGGATGCCTTTGAAAAGGCTGGGGTGAAGCTCGTCACCCTCACCGACTACGACCACGTGGTGGCGGAGGCTCTCGAGACTGGTTACATCAAGCCCGAAAGCGTGGACCTGCTCCACGAGTGGCGCAAGGACCCGGCTAACTGGATGAGGTGATGAGCAAGTTCGAAAGCGGAATAAAGCACATACCGTACAGGCAGGAGGCCGTGTACGCCATGCTCAGCGACCTGAGCAACCTGGAAAGGGTGAAGGACAAGATACCGGCCGACAAGGTGCAGGACCTCTCGTTCGACTCCGACAGTCTATCCATCTCCGCCCCCATGGGCAGCGTGTCGATGAGGATTGTGGAGCGCGAGGAACCAAAGTGCATAAAGTTTGCCACGGAGAACTCTCCCGTGTCGGCTAACCTCTGGATTCAGATTGTACCGGAGGGCGACAACGCCTGCAAGATGAAGCTCACCATAAAGGCGGACATCAACCCGTTCATCAAGGCTATGGTGTCGAAGCCCTTGCAGGAGGGACTGGAGAAGATTGCCGACACGCTGGCTATCATACCCTACGAATAACATTTTTTCTTCCTAACCACATGAACAAACTTTGGGAAAAAAACTTCGAGATAAACAAGGAGATTGAACGCTTCACCGTGGGGCGCGACCGCGAAATGGACCTCTATCTCGCCAAATACGACGTGCTCGGGTCTATGGCGCACATCACCATGCTTGAGTCTATCGGTTTGATGGAGAGCGGCGAACTCAAGCAGCTGCTCGCGGAGCTGAAGAACATCTACGCAGTTTGCGAGAGCGGCCAGTTCGTTATCGAGGACGGCGTGGAGGACGTTCACTCTCAGGTGGAGCTGATGCTCACGCGCAAGCTCGGTGACATGGGAAAGAAGATCCACAGCGGACGGTCGAGGAACGACCAGGTGCTCGTGGACCTGAAGCTGCGCTGCCGGCACGACATCAAGGACATCGTGGACAGCGTGAAGGTGCTTTTCGACGAACTCCTGCAAAAGAGCGAGCAGTATAAGAACGTTCTCATGCCGGGCTACACGCATCTGCAGATTGCAATGCCAAGTTCCTTCGGCCTGTGGTTCGGGGCGTATGCCGAAAGCCTTGCCGACGATATGCTCTTCGTTCAGGCGGCTTACCGCATGACAAACCGCAATCCGCTCGGTTCGGCGGCCGGCTACGGCAGTTCGTTCCCCCTCGACAGGCAGATGACCACGCGCTTGTTGGGTTTCGACAGCATGGACTACAACGTGGTCTATGCACAGATGGGGCGCGGCAAGATGGAGCGCAACGTGGCGTTCGCCATGGCTTCCGTCGCCGGAACGGTGGCTAAGATGGCGTTCGACGCCTGTCTCTTCAACAGCCAGAATTTCTCCTTCGTGAAGCTCCCCAAGGAGTGTACCACCGGCAGCAGCATCATGCCCCACAAGAAAAACCCCGACGTGTTTGAGCTGATCAGGGCGAAATGCAACAAGATACAGGCTCTGCCGCAGCAGATCACGATGATTATGAACAACCTGCCGTGCGGCTATTTCCGCGACTTGCAGATTATCAAGGAGGTGTTCCTGCCGGCCTTCGGCGAGTTGCAGGACTGTTTGCAAATGGCGGCGTACATCATCAACAAAATTGAGGTGAACGAGCATATCCTCGACAACCCGATGTACGATCCCATCTTCTCCGTGGAGGAGGTGAACAGACTCGCCGCTGCCGGGATGCCTTTCCGGGATGCCTACAAGAAGGTGGGTCTCGAGATTGAGGCAGGGGAGTTCGTGCCGGACAAGAACATCCGCCACACCCATGCCGGGAGCATCGGCAACCTGTGCAACGCCGAGATTAAGGAAATGATGGAGAATGTCATTTCCGGTTTCCG
>CAVHWJ010000161.1:0-6190 GCA_963639565.1 uncultured Prevotella sp.
ACCTCAAGGGGCAGCACGTGGACTACCGCTCGCGCAGTCCGCGTACCCACAAGAAATTCAACCGCGACTGTTACGCCGAGCGTCGCGCCGACCTGAGCGCGAAGGAGCGCGACATCCTCGCCGAATACGACAACGCCGTGATTTACAACGACAGCATCGTGGACGCTATTATCAACAAGTTCCGCCGGCAGGACGCCATCGTGGTGTATGTGCCTGACCACGGCGAGGAGGTCTACGACGGCGCGCATTTCTACGGCCGTATGCACTCCACCGAGGTCACGGCGCGCCTCGCCCACGCCGAGTTTGAAATCCCCATGTGGATTTGGGCGTCGAAGAAATACAAGCGGTCGCACCCCGACCTGTGGAACGCCGTGCGCCGCTGCCGCAAGCGGCCGTACATGACCGACGCGCTGCCCCATCTGTTGCTCTATCTCGCCGGAATATCCTCTCCGCACTACCATGAGGAGCTTAACGTGCTTGGCGACAAATACGACGAGAAGCGTCCGCGCATCCTAAAGGGACAGGTGGACTACGACAAACTGATGGCGGCTGAGGCTGAACAGAAGAAGAAAGAGGCTGAAATAAAGAAAAAATAACAACCAATGAAAAAGGAACTCTTGTCAATGGCGGAGTCGAACGCCCTGCGCGGCATCGCCATTCTCGGTATCATTCTGCATAACTACTGCCATTTCCTCCGCGGTGCCGTGAGGGAAAACGAATACACGTTCAACGCCGACAAACCGCAGCAGCTGCTCGACAGGATTTGCGGTCTCAGTCCCGACCTCTTCGTGCATTTCTTCTCGTTCTTCGGGCATTACGGCGTGCCGGTGTTCCTCTTCGTGAGCGGTTTCGGCCTTGTGATGAAATACGAGAAATCGCCCGCGACAGGGCGCGTGGGCTTCTTCTCCTTCACGTGGTATCACTACGCAAAGCTCCTGCGCCTGATGTTCCTCGGCTACATCGCCTTTGCCGTGGTCTTCTATCTTCATCCGCGCGGCTACCACGGCTACACCTTCGGCAGGGTCATGGCGCAGTTGCTGATGTACATCAACGTTCTGCCCGACCCCGACCATATCATCAAGCCGGGGCCTTACTGGTATTTCGGCCTCACGCTCCAGCTCTATATCGTCTACCGCCTGTTTCTCTACCGGCGGCGGTCGGCTTTCGTCATCCTCTCCATCCTCGCTTGCTGGGCAATACAGGTTGTAGGGTCGCCCGAAGGCTTCGGGTCAGACGACTCGCTCAACCGCATACGGTATAATTTTATCGGCGGTATGCTGCCCTTCGGACTGGGCATCCTATACGCGCGTCACGGCAGTCTGCTCTCGCGCCCCGTGTGCGCCGCCGTCGCCGTTGTGTCTGCGGTGGCTGTCTTCGCCGGAAGTTTCTTCTTCCACGCATGGCTGTTTGTTCCGGCGTTTGTGGTCACGGGGGCGGTGGCTACGGTAAAACTGCTGCCGGCAAAGTTTATCCAACTCTTCAAGTGGGTGGGGCTGGTGTCGTCGGCTCTCTTCGTGGCGCATCCGGTGTTGAGGGAGATAATCATCCCGATGTCCTACCGCGGCAGTGTCTACACCGGCATACTTGTGTATTTCGTCTCCTCGCTGATGTGGGCGTGGCTGTTCAAGCACCTCTTCAAGTATCTGCCCCAACCGCGGCTGCACGTCGCCAAGGGGTAATCCGCTGGCGGCTGGATATATATTGTATATAGGTATATAGGGAAATGCTTATGAACTACGGACTGTTGAGCAAATACCGCGGCGAACTGATGGGTCTCGCCATTCTCTATGTGGTGTTGTTTCATGTGTATATGCCGCGCACGGATTTCTTCTATCCCCTGCGCCGTCTCGGCAACTCGGGCGTGGATATGTTCCTCTTCGTGAGCGGTATGGGTCTGTGGTTCTCGTGGACGCGTATGCGTCTCGGCAAAAGGCTCGACGGCATCGGCGCGATGCCGCTCGCCGCGTCGCTGCGCCGCTTCTTCCGCCACCGTTATGTGCGCATATACCCGGTGTGGCTGCTCGTCGCCTCGGTGTTTTACATTTGGAAATTCTGCACCGTGCCGGGCGGCAAGTGCTCTCCCGACATCCCCAACCTCATCGCCAACATCCTCTTCAACTGGAGTTTCTGGCGTGTGGACGACCTCACGTTCTGGTATGTCCCTGCCACGATGATGCTTTATCTCTTCGCCCCGGCGTATATGGAACTCATCCGCCGCTGCCCCCTGTTTCGTTGGCTGCCTGTCGCCGCAATGGTGCTTGCCGCCATGGTGCAGTATGTGCCTGTGCTCCATTCCTCCGTGGGTCATCTTGAGATTTTCTTCAGCCGCATCCCCATATTCCTCATCGGTATCAACTGCGGCGCATTGGTAATGGAGAAGCGCGATATGGGTCGCGGTGCCGTCTGGCTGCTCCTCCTCGTCTTTGTGATGAGCCTGTGGCTCTGCTTGCGCCTTGAATACATCGGCCACGGCCGCTTCCCCCTTTTCATGGAGCGAATGGTGTATATCCCGCTTGTCATCTCCGCAATGCTCCTTGAATGTCGTGTTCTCGCTTTCATGCCGCGCCGCATCAACCGTGCCTTAGCTTTCCTCGGCACGATAAGCCTTGAGATATACCTTATTCATATAGAGTTCGTCATGCGTCCCCTCGGTCAGCTGCACCTTGGCTACTGCTCCATGGTCGCCGCCGTCCTCTCCATCTCCATCCCTGCCGCCTACCTCCTGCACCGGATTTTCGACAGGCTCTTTGCGCGGTTGAGGTAAACTTGTAATCCGTAGCGCAATTCGGACAAAATATGTCCTATTTCGCTTTCCCATTGCAAAATTACACGGAATATCCGTATTCCGCTTCGGCTCTGTAAAATGTACGCACAAACTTTTGTGCGCACCATAAATTTGTATTACTTTTGCAGACGGCCAGTTAGCCCTTCGGGGTGGCGGGCCGGAATAACATTACGGAAAATGGACGTTTACGGACTTTGTCTTTAGGTGCTCAAATCTCGCAAATTTGAAATCCATCCTTATAGACACGGCAACGGAGCGTCCACGTTGGGTGTATTGTATCCAGTCGTGCCGGGTTCTCCCCGTCCGATCGGGTTATGATATGTCACGGCGTGGGCTAACTGCGTTGCCTATCCTTAGGATGGAGGCAATGCGAGAGCCTGAGCCCTGGGATAGGCGAGAATACAGGCATCCCACGTCTTTTTTATACCCAGTCAGTATGTACAGAAAACCAGCTATAACTATTGCTAACCGCGACGAACTGTTCGTCATCACCCTCGACATTGTGGCTTATTTCAAGGCTGAGGGACATTACTCCACCGTTTTCTATCTCAGCGGAGCGAGACTTCTTGTGCCGTGCGGACTGTCGAAGATTCGTGAGAAGATACAGTCTGTCGCCGGCGGCTACGGCGATGCTTTCCTCCCCATGGGGCGCAGCTTGTTGGTGAACCGCCACGCCGTATGCTGCCTCAATTCCGCCAAGGAGACGGTGCTCTTGCAAGGCACTGACGGACAGATTATTTCCGTACACGTACCAAAGTCAGTTCTCCGAAAGGTGATGTCTAATTTCAGCATTTGACTGCCGTGTGTTAAAACCCTCGTGTTTGTGCGTTATTCACTCTTGTTTGAGAAACACGTCTTTTAGTTTGGTCAAGATATGTTTGTATTCCTTAATTTTGTGGTGTATTTGTAAAAATAAAAAGAAAATGACGAAAGGATTATTTAAAAATGTTGCGATAGCCCTGACGGCTATCTTCGTAGGACAGTGGTTTGTGTCATGCAGCAAAAGCGATGACGGCGGAACTTCACCGGCATTTGGCGGTAAACAGGAACCCGGAATAATTGTGGGTGATGATGGCGCGAAATACAGATTGACGCAGGCCGACAAAGTTACATACACTTATGGTAGCGACGGAAAACTCTCTGCCATAGGTGATTATCAAGTGACTTACAATCCACTAAAGATAGGTTCGGTAGACAATATCAAGACTAACGGAAACGGCTATATCACAGCTGTGACTGAGGCAGTAAATTCTGTTGAAATAAACCGTTCAATTTCTTATGATAGTGACGGTCATTTGACGAATTTAGACGCTTCGTATTTGTCCGAAGGAAAAACTGATTCAGATTATGGATTTGTTTATTTCCTTACATGGAAAGATGGAAAACTCATGAGTGTTACAGTAACGGATTCAGATGGACGCGATTACCAGATGTTAGAGTTTAGCTATGGTGAAAATGCGTTGGATAATCTTTCTTGCCAGTACACTCCCAATCTCTTTGGAGATTTACCTTCCAGGTTTGACGGGGAGACTTTGATGGCACTCTCGTGCATAGGCTACTTGGGTAAAGGACCTTCTGTGTTGCCGACAAGTTCCAAGATGACAAGTATTTATTATGGTTCTGAACGTCATACTACTTATAATTATGCTTATTATAAGAATTCTGCCGGCCTTGTGTCGATATACACCAGTGCAGAGGTGGGTAATGGCCCTTCCCGTAGTAGCACCCACTACATGAAATATTCAAACATGTCAGGTTCTTCCTTAAAGTAGAGTGCAGCACGCAGCTGCATTGTCACTGATTTACATATTGCATCTCATAAAATCCCAGTCAGCGTGATGTTGTCTGGGATTTTTTTTTTGCGTCAATAAAAGGCAGCAGATTGAAACTTCAGTCTTGAATGTATTTTCTTTTCTGCCTAAAAACCGCCCGACCCCTTGCGTATTGGAATTTTATTCATAACTTTGTGGTAAAGAAATAGCAAAGCGTTATGGCAACATTCATAAATCCGTTTACGGACATCGGTTTCAAGATGGTGTTCGGACAGGAGGTTTCAAAGCCCCTGATAATCGATTTCCTCAACCTCCTGCTCGAAGGGCAGGAGCGGATAGAGGACATCACGTTCCTCGACAAGGAGCAGCCGGCACTGTTCGACGACGACCGTTCGCTGATATACGACATCTTCTGCACGACGGACACAGGAAAGAAAATCGTGGTGGAGATGCAGAACAGGGCGCAGCCGTACTTCAAGAACCGCAGCATTTATTATGTGTCGGAAGCAATCGCCCGGCAAGGGGAACGAGGAAAGAAATGGCATTACGACATAACCGCCGTTTATCTCGTGGCGTTTCTGAATTTCCGCCCCGGCGACTTTGAGAGGAAATTCCGCACGGACGTGTCGCTGATGGACGTTGATACGAAGACGGTATTTTCAGACAAGATACGCCTGACGTATCTCCAGCTGCCCCTTTTCACCAAGGAAGCGGATGAATGTGAGAATGATTTTGAAAGGTGGATTTTTACGCTAAAGAATATGGAGACACTTACAAGACTGCCTTGGGCCGCCAAAAGCGCGGTGTTCAAGAAACTTGAGGAGATAGCCGACGTGAGCAAGCTTTCACGCGAGGAACGTGAGATGTACGATGTAGGACTGCGAAAGTACCGCGATACAATCGGTGTGCTTGAAGGCGCCCACATGGAAGGCGAAGCCAAGGGATTTAAGCGTGGTATGGCTAAAGGTATGGCAAAAGGCCGTACTGAAGGTCTTGCAGAAGGCCGTGCAGAAGGTCTTGAACGCGGTCGTGCGGAAGCCCGTGCCGAAAAGGTTCTGATGGCGAAATCGTTGGTTGCGCAGGGAATGGACATAAACGTAATATCCTCCGTCACCGGACTGTCGGCGGAAGAAATCCTGTCGTAAATGCAGTGGCTGACTGCTCCGCAAAAAAACGCCTGACACCTCAGTTTTTTGGTCAATAGACAAAAAGTGCGTAACTTAGCGCACTGTTTATCTTTTTACCGAAATGAACGTTAGGAATATACTGCGGATAATCCGTCCGCACCAGTGGGTAAAGAACGTGTTTGTGCTCTTGCCGCTCTTCTTCGGCGGTTCGCTGCTCGACCCGAAGGATGTCGCCGCCGCACTCGTTGCCGCCGTGGCGTTCAGCTTCGCGGCATCGGCGATATACTGCCTGAACGACATAGTGGACGCTGACGACGACCGCCGGCATCCCGTGAAATGCCGCCGCCCCATAGCTTCGGGGCAGGTGAGCGTTGCCGCCGGTTACGCCATGATGGCGGTAATGGCTGCATTGGGCTTCGCCGCCGCGGCACTGATTGGCGGAAAAGCCGCCGCCGGAGTGGCGGCGGTGCTCGGCATATATTTGGTTATCAACGTGGCATACTGCC
>CAVHWJ010000162.1:0-6173 GCA_963639565.1 uncultured Prevotella sp.
GGGTAAATGGCGTGGTCGCCGCCGTGGTTGGCTATGAGCACCTTGGTGAGACCCTCGCTCTCGGCGATGCCGGCGGCGATGGCGAGCATTATGCCGTTGCGAAACGGCACCACGGTGGACTTCATGTTCTCGTCCTGGTAATGCCCCTCGGGGATTGCCTCCGCGCCCTCTAACAGACTGCTCCTGAAATATCGGTGGATGAAATCCAGCGGTATGGTGATATGGCGGATGCCGAGGCGTTCGCAATGGAGCTTGGCGAACGGAATCTCGCGGGCGTTGTGGTTGCTCCCGTAGTCAAATGATATGCCCAGCGCGATGGTGTCCTTGTAGTCGTGGAGCAGCGTCACGCTGTCCATGCCGCCGCTCACGATAATTACGGAGTCCTTCATCTGCGTTCCTCAATTTACTTTACGGCGATGCACTCCACCTCCACGAGCGCGCCCTTGGGCAGGTCTTTCACGGCGAAAGCCGAACGTGCCGGGAACGGTTCGTTGAAGAACTCGGCGTAAACCTCGTTCATTTCCCCGAAATACTTGATGTCGGCGAGCATTACGGAGGTCTTCACCACACGGTCGAGGTCTGTGCCGGCCTCGCGCAAAATCTCACGCGCGTTGGTCAGAGCCTGACGTGTCTGTTCCTTGATTCCCCCCTCAACGAAATTCCCCGTGGCGGGGTCGAGAGGAATCTGCCCTGAGGCAAACACAAAACCGTTCACTTCAATGGCCTGGCTGTAAGGACCTATGGCAGCCGGCGCCTTGGATGTCTTTATCGCTTTCATAACTTGTTTTTGTTAATTGTTAGAATATGGTTAGCACCGCCGTATCGGGCGGACGCCAAGATTACCCCTGCAAAGCTACTGCAATAATTCCTAACTAAAAAATAATACGGCATGATTTCTGCGGTTTTTGTGTGTCGGTTGCGGTGTGCAAGCGGCTTGGTTGGGGAGGCTAAGTGGCTTGTTTGGCAGCCGTAAACAGCCTTGTTGTGATGCCTTTCCGCGCCGCTCATTAACTTTTTGTTGTCCGTTTTGTTGTGTAGGTACACAAAAAACACTATTTTTGCAGCTCATAATGAAAAAATGTTATCAAAACAACCGTGAGTTGTTATAAAAGGACGACAGACAAAGGCGGAAAGCTATAATCTGAAACAACCATAATCCGAAATATATGAAGGTATTGAAATTTGGAGGAACCTCAGTCGGGTCGGTTGAGAGCATCCTCAGCCTCAAGCGCATCGTAGAGAGTCAGGAGGAGACATCAATAGTAGTTGTCAGCGCCCTCGGCGGAATAACCGACAAGCTCATCGCCACGGCAAGGCTCGCCGTGGCAGGGGACAGGGAATACAGGAACGAGTTTGACGCCATGGCGAAACGCCACCACGACATGATCGGGGCGGTGATAGCCGACAGCGAGAAGCGCAACAGCCTGACGAGGGTGGTGGACAACCTCCTCGAAGAGCTGCGGTCGATATACTACGGCGTGTACCTCATCCGAGACCTAAGCCCCAAGATCATGGCGGCGATAGTGAGCTACGGCGAACGCCTGAGCAGCCACATCGTGGCGGCACTCATCAACGACGCGAGGCGTTACAACTCGCGCGACTTCATAAAGACGGTGAACAAGCACGGCAGGAATTTCCTCGACAGCAAGCTGACGCAGCGGCTCGTCGTGGAGACGTTCAAGGACAGGACAAAGACCGCCGTGGTGCCGGGATTCATCAGCACCGACCGCGACACAGGCGAGATAACCAATCTGGGGCGCGGCGGCAGCGACTACACCGCTTCTATAATAGCGGCGGCACTGGATGCGGAAGTCCTTGAGATATGGACCGACGTGGACGGCTTCATGACCGCCGACCCCAAGGTGATACCGTCGGCCTATACCATCAGCGAACTTAGCTACGTTGAGGCAATGGAGCTGTGCAATTTCGGCGCAAAGGTGGTTTATCCCCCAACGATATACCCCGTTTGCGTGAAGAACATACCGATAAAGGTGAAAAATACCTTCAATCCGCAGAACCCCGGCACCACGATAAAGAGCGGCGTTACGGGCGACAGCAAGCCCATCAAGGGAATATCCAGCATCAAGGGAACGACGCTCATCACTGTGACCGGACTGTCGATGGTCGGCGTGATAGGCGTGAACCGCCGCATCTTCACCGCACTGGCCGACAACGGCATATCGGTGTTCATGGTGTCTCAGGCATCTTCGGAAAACTCCACCTCAATCGGCGTGCAGGACATGGACGCGCCCGAAGCCGTGGAGGTGCTCAACAGGGAGTTCGCCAAGGAGATAAAGACCGGCGCAATGTACCCGATGCACGCCGAGAGCGGTCTCGCCACCATCGCCATTGTGGGCGAGAACATGAAGCACACCCCGGGTATCGCCGGAAAGCTCTTCGGCACGCTGGGGCGCAGCGGCATCAGCGTGATAGCCTGTGCGCAGGGAGCGTCGGAGACGAACATCTCATTCGTGGTGCATGAGAAATACATAAGGAAAGCACTCAACGTGCTCCACGACTCCTTCTTCCTGAGCGAATACAAGGTGCTCAACCTCTTCATCTGCGGCGTGGGAACTGTGGGCGGCAACCTGATAGGGCAGATAAAGGCGCAGTATTCCGAACTCATGCAGAAACAGCGTCTGAAGCTCAACGTGGTGGGCATCGCCTCCAGCCGCAACGCCATATTCTCGCGCGACGGCATAGACCTGGAGAACTACCGCGAACTGCTTTCTGCCTCCGCCCCCAGCGACACGGCGCGGTTGAAGTCCGAAATAATCGGAATGAACATCTTCAACAGCGTGTTTGTGGACTGCACCGCAAGTAGCGACGTGGCGGCGATTTACCAGGACTTGATAGACCACAACATTTCGGTGGTGGCGGCCAACAAGGTGGCGGCGTCGGGGCAGTACGCCAGTTACCGCAAGCTGAAGGACACCGCCCTAAGGCGCGGCGTGAAGTTCCTTTACGAGACCAACGTGGGCGCCGGACTCCCCATCATTGGCACTATCAACGACCTGTGCAACTCGGGCGACAAGATACTGAAAATAGAGGCCGTTCTCAGCGGCACGCTCAACTTTATCTTCAACGAAATATCCGCCGACGTGCCGTTCTCAGAGACGGTGCGCCGCGCCAAGGAGCAGGGTTACAGCGAACCCGACCCGCGCATCGACCTCAGCGGAAAGGACGTGATACGCAAGCTCGTAATTCTGACGCGCGAGGCCGGCTATCCCGTGGAGCAGGAGGACGTGGAGAAAAACCTCTTTATCCCGGCGGATTTCTTCAGCGGCACTATCGATGACTTCTGGAAGAACCTCCCGTCGCTCGACGCCGGTTTCGAGGAAAAGCGCAAGGTGATAGACGGCGAGGGAAAGCGTTGGCGTTTCGTGGCCACCATGGACCACGGCAAGACGAGCGTATCGCTGCAGGCCGTGGGGCAGCACCATCCGTTCTATATGCTCGAAGGCTCGAACAACATCGTGCTGCTCACCACCGAACGCTACCGTGAATACCCCATGCTGATACAGGGCTACGGAGCTGGGGCGGGAGTTACGGCGGCAGGAGTGTTCGCCAATATCATGTCGATAGCGAACATCTAACTCCTCATTTCTAAATTCTGATTAAATATGAAGCATCTGATAATTCTCGGCGACGGCATGGCGGATCACGCCATTGACCGTTTGGGCGGAAAGACACCGCTGCAATACGCCGACACGCCATATATGGATATGCTCGCGCGCAAGGGACGCTGCGGACGGCTCGTCACCGTGCCTGATGGTTTCCACCCGGGCAGCGAGGTGGCAAACAGTTCCATTCTCGGCTACGACCAGAACAAGGTCTACGAGGGACGCGGACCGCTCGAGGCGGCGAGCATAGGCTATGACCTGAAGCCCGGCGACTTCGCCGTGCGCTGCAACATCATCACCCTCGCCGACGGTAGGATAAAGAACCACCACGGCGGACACCTCACCACGGAACAGGGCGACGAACTGATAAAATACCTCGACGCGAAACTTGGCGGCGACGGCGTGCGTTTCATCACCGGAATACAATACCGCCACTTGCTTGTGGTGAGCGGCGGAAACAAACACGTGAGCTGCGCACCGCCCCACGACCATCCCGACGAGGAGTGGCAACAGCTGCTCGTGAAGCCCGATGAAAGCTACGCCTACGACCCCGAAGCCCCCGACTCTTTTTATGAGGACGCAGAGGGGAAGAGACAGAGGCGGATGTCTCCGCAGGAAACGGCAGATCTCTTGAACCGTCTTATTCTTGAGTCGCAGAAGCTGCTCGCCGCGCACCCATTCAACACCGCGAGGGCGGAGAGGGGCGAAGACCAGGCCAACTCAATTTGGCCATGGGGCGGCGGCTACCGTCCGTCGATGCAGACAATCCCCGAGATGTTCCCGCAGGTGAAGAGTGGGGCGGTAATTTCCGCCGTGGACTTGATAAGGGGCATCGGGCGTTATGCCGGACTGCGCAACATCATCGTTCCCGGGGCGACGGGTCTTGCCGATACCAACTATGAGGGGAAGGCACAGGCGGCCATCGACGCGCTGCGCACCGACGATTTCGTGTTCCTCCACGTTGAGGCGAGCGACGAAGCAGGGCATGACGGCGACCTCCAGCTGAAGATAAAGACGATAGAGAGCCTTGACCACCGGCTTGTGGAACCTATCTACAACGAGCTGAAGACATGGGACGAACCCGTGTGCATCGCCGTGATGCCCGACCATCCCACGCCGGTGGAGATACGCACCCACGTGAAAGAGCCGGTGCCGTTCCTTGTCTACTGCCCCGGAATACAGCCCGACGGCGTTCAGGTGTACGACGAGGAGAGCTGCGTGAGCGGCGGTTTCGGTCTGTTGCGACTCCATCAGTTCATGGAGAATTTTATGAAGTTCTGACAAACAAAAAAAGAAAAACGATATGAGATATTACAGTACAAACCAGAACGCCCCCACGGCTTCGCTTCAGGAAGCGGTGGTGAAGGGACTTGCCCCCGACGGCGGACTCTATATGCCGCAGACAATAAACCGTCTGCCGCAGGATTTCATCGATAATCTCCAGAATCTCTCCTTCAACGAGATTGCGAAAGTCGTTGCTGCGGCGTTCTTTGGAGAAGACGTTGAGAAAGACGCACTCGACGGGATAGTGGACGACACGTTGCAGTTTGACTGTCCCGTGGTGCGCGTCACCGACAGCATATACAGTCTGGAACTCTTCCACGGACCAACGCTTGCTTTCAAGGACGTTGGCGGACGTTTCATGGCGCGCCTCCTCCAGTATTTCATCCGCAAGGAGGGCGACGGCGACGTGAACGTGCTCGTGGCGACGAGCGGCGACACCGGTTCCGCCGTGGCAAACGGCTTCCTCGGCGTGGAGGGGATACACGTGTATGTGCTCTATCCCAAGGGGAAGGTGAGCAAGATACAGGAGAGCCAGTTCACCACGCTCGGGCGGAACATCACCGCCATTGAGGTGGACGGCGTTTTCGACGACTGTCAGGCTCTCGTCAAGCAAGCCTTCACCGACAAGGAACTCAACGCCCACATGAAGCTGACATCCGCCAACTCCATCAACGTGGCGCGCTTCCTGCCGCAGTCGTTCTATTATTTCAACGCCTACGCGAGGATGAAGCAGTTGGGCAAGGCCGACAATCTCGTGGTGTGTGTGCCGAGCGGAAACTTCGGCAACATCACGGCGGGACTCTTCGCCCGACACATGGGACTGCCCATTAAACGCTTTATTGCGGCGAACAATGCCAATGACGTGTTCTACAACTATTTGCAGACCGGCGAATACCGTCCTGAACCCAGCGTGCAGACCATCGCCAACGCCATGGACGTGGGCAACCCCAGCAATTTCGCGCGCATCGTAGACTTGTTCCACGGCGACGTGAACCTTGTGCGTGAGGTTGTTAGCGGAGCGACATACTCCGACGGCCGAATCCGCGAGGCCATGCACGACTGTTATTCCCAGAACGGTTATATCCTCGACCCCCATGGAGCCTGTGGCTATCAGGCTCTCAGCGAAGGGTTGCAGTCCGGCGAAATGGGAGTGTTCCTTGAGACGGCTCATCCTGCCAAGTTCAAGGAGACTGTGGAAAACGCCATCAACGCCACCGTGGAGATACCCGACCGCCTCGCCGCCTTTATGAAGGGGCAGAAGCAGAG
>CAVHWJ010000163.1:0-6136 GCA_963639565.1 uncultured Prevotella sp.
AGATACAGTGTGTCGGGCTGCGAGTATTCCATGAGCACCGGGTTTTCGGTGGCGAGGGCGAAGCCCGTCTTCTCGTTATACCACAGGTAATCGGCCTTTAGCGCGTTCTTGTTCACCGCATCCTTGTACACCACGTTGCGGTAGCCCTGGCTGATGCCGCGCTTCTCGTCGTAGAAGAGGCTGTCGCCGGTTATCTCCTTGCCTTGGTTCTCCACCGTGGAACGTCCGTATAGGCGCGCCCTGCCGGTGTTGGTGTTGTAATATCCGCTCGAAGAATGAATCACGCTCTCCTTGCTCTTTATCACCGACGGACCAACGATGTTGGCAAGCGAGGTGCGTGTGTCGTAGTGCAGGGTGTCGGTGGTGAGCGTGAACTTGGGGTTCTTCAGGTTCACGTTGTAGTTGAACACCGCCTTACGCGTCTCCGTGTCGTAGGCGCCCCAGTCGCTCACCAGCACGTTCTGCCTGTCCACCATCTTTCCCCCCTCGAAGAAATACGCCACGTTATATAGGCGGTCGAAGTTCAGGCTGTCGGTGTAGAGCGTCGTGGCGCGGTGCTTTAGCACCACGTTGCGGCGCGCCTCCGCCATCTGGCTGTTGCCGTCGTACCAAGCGTAGTCGCTCGTCATCGAGAGCGTGTCGCCCTGCCGCATCTTCACGTGGCCGAACGCCTTGAACGAGTTTGACTCCTGATAGAAATACGCGCTGTCGCAGGTGAGCCGTGCCCCGTTGTGGAGGAACGCCACGTTGCCGTTGAGAATCTGCGCCCCTGGGTTGGGCCCGTACATATCGTAGCGCAGCCGGTCGGCGTGCTGCAAGTAAACGCGCTCGTCGGTCTTGGCGCGGCGTTGCTTCTTGGCTGCCGTGCGCGACTGCACCAGGCATAGCCCAAACAGGCATAGAACAACAAACAAGATTGTCCTATGCCCGCCCATGGTGTGTTTTATGTCATTTTTCCGAAGCATCGTCATCTCAGTTTTGCTTCACCCAACCCTTGTATTCAAAGTTGCAGTTCTTGTAGTTGTCGCCGATGCGGATATAGGTGGTCTTTATCTTGTTCTGCACCCATTCCTTCAGGAACTCCGCCTTGCGGTGAGCCTCAACAATGTCTTTCATCGCCTGGAAATCCTGCGTTATGGTGGCGCGGTGAGCGTCGGTGCGGTCCACGAGCTTCACTATCAGGCACTGCGTCTTGCCCTTCTGCGTAACCCTCTTGAACGCCTTTGAAATCTCGCCCACCTTCATCGTGTCCACCACGGCTGCTATTTCCGTGGGCAGGTCGCGCATACGGAACTTGCTCGTGTAGCCCTCCTGCGACTGGTTGGCCATCAGTCCGTTGTTGCTCTTCGTGTCCTTGTCGTCGGAGATATACGAAGCCCCCGCCTCAAAGGTGAACTTGCCCGCGCGGATGTCGCCGGCGATGGAGTCGAGGCGAGCCTCGGCCTTCTCTATGGCGGCTTCGCTCACCTTAGGCACGCGCAGGATGTGGCGCACCTTGATCTTGTCGCCTCGCTTGTCGATGAGCTGGATGATATGGTAGCCGAACTCCGACTCCACAATCTTTGAAATCTTCTTCGGGTCGGTGAGGTTGAACGCCACTGCGGCGAATGCCGGGTCGAGCATACCGCGCCCCATGTATTCGTCGAGTTCGCCGCCCTGACGCGCCGAACCCGGGTCTTCGGAGTAGAGCCTGGCGAGGGCGGTAAAGGATGTCTCGCCCTTGGTCACACGTTCCGTATAGCTGCGCAGGTCGTTCTTCACGCGGTTGATTTCCTCAGGGTCAATCTTGGGAGACTGCGTTATAATCTCCACTTCCACCTCGGTGGGGATGAGCGGCAGACTGTCCTCGGGGAGTTTCTCGAAATACTTGCGCACGTCGGCCGGCGACACCTTGATGTCTTTCACGAGCTGGCTCTTCATCCTCTCTATGAGCTGGTGGTTGCGGAAGTCGTCGTGAAGGCTCTCCTTCATCTGCTTTATGCTCATCTTCTTCCACTCCTCGAGCCTCTCGCGGCTTCCGGCGTTGTTAATCCAGTAGTTTATCTGCTGGTCCACGCTCTTCGACACGTCAGCCTCTGTCACCTCGATACTGTCGAGCGCGGCCTGATGCAGGAATAGCTTCTGCACGGCGAGCTGCTCGGGGATGATGCAGTCGGGGTCGCCGTCCCATTTCATCCCTTCCATCTCGCCCTGGAGGCGCATCGCCTCTACGTCGGACTTGAGTATCGCCTCGTCGCCCACGACCCACACCACCTCGTCGATGACGCTGTTCTCGTTTGCCGGCGCGTCTTCCGCCGCTTTCTTCTTCGTGGTGTCATTGGCCGCCGCGCCATCCTGCCGGGTGTATGCCGACATACGGCTTGCCTCGCCGCTCGCCGCTATCATCGCCCCGCACATCAGCATGGTGCAGAATGTTGTCTTCAATCCGTATCTCATTAATTTCGGTGTTATTCTGTAATTGTTTCGTTCTGTCGTTTTGCTTTTTGCAAATGATAAGTGCAAAGATACTTACTTCCATGCGAACCACAAAGTTTTTTTTACTAATCTCTGTGAAATGCCCCTGCGCCGTATATATATAATCGGTGTTTACATGAATATGGCAAATACCCTGTCTAACAAAAAAAATCCCCAAACCTAAAAAGATTCGGGGATTTTCGTATGTTTCTTTGCCGGATGCCCTATTTGCCGTGCTTGTTCACGGTTTCAAGAACCTCCCTGTTGATTACCACGGGGTATTTCTTGCGCAGCTCCGCCACCCACTGCTTTTCGAGCAAGTCCTGGTAGTCGGCCGTAACGAGACCCTTCACGTCGGTGTAGTCCTCGGGGCCTTTCTTCAGCACCTTGCCGTAAACGGCGTCTATCGGGTAGTCTTTCAGCGGCTTCGCCACGGTGTCCACGCCGAACACCATCTTGTCGATAACGGCGTTGTCGCCCTTCTTGAAGATGCCCTTCTCCACGCGGATGCGGATAACGGTGTCGTTGTTGAACGTGGTGCGCAGCTTGTCCGCCCACTTGTCAAAGGCGAGACCCTTCACGCAGTCTTTCACAGCGTCCACGTCGGCCGCATTCTTCACGTGGTATGCCATGCCCTTGTAGCGAGGCTCCGCCCAGTTGTATTTCTTCTTGTTCTTCTTGAAATACGCCGCGAGGCCCTGCTCGTCCTTGGCCGCCTTGTCCCAGATGTAGCGATTGCTTATCTCGTAGAGCATCAGTCCGTCGTGGTATTCGCGCACCAGGTTCTTCAGGTCGGAGTCCTTCGCCGTGAGCACCTCGGTGCGCTCGTCGAGCACGTCCTCGGTCTTCAGCTTGCCGTTGGAGGCTTCCACCACCCTCTGTATGCTGTCGTTAGCCACCTTCTCCCTCACGTTGCGCGATTCGAGGAAGCGGCGGATATTGGTGCGCAGACTGTCATACGGCTCCACGCCCTTGCGCCCGTTCATATAGATGATGTGATAGCCCACGGCACTCAATACCGGCTTCGACATCTGTCCCGGCTTCAGCGCGTATGCCGCGTTCTCGAATTCGGGGAGCGTCTGTCCCGGCGACATCCACGGCAGCTGACCGCCGTTGCGCGCCGAACCCGGGTCCTTGGAGTATTTCTGCGCCATTTCTGCGAATGACTTGAGGAACGCCACGGTGTCCACAGGCTGCGTCACTTTCTTGCCTTTCACCTTTTTCACCACGGGGGTGAGCTGTGCTTCAAGCACGGCGTAGATGGAGTCGGCGCGCTGCTCTGCGTCCTTCTTCTGAGCGTCGGTAGCGTCCTGCGCCAGATAGAGCAGGATGTGGGAGGGCTTCACCAAGCCCTTGTCGCCCACGCGCTTGGCGTAGTCGTCATACACCTTCTTAGCCTCCGCCTCGATGTCCTTGTCAGCCACGAACGAGGGGCGTATCTGCTGGTCGCGGTATGAGCGGAACTCCTTTTTGAACGACGGCAGGGTGTCGATCTTCGCGTCGTAGGCCGCCGCCACCTTCAGTTTGTAGTTCACGAAGAGGTCAACGTATTCGTTTACCGTCTTCTTGTCGATAACCCCATCGGAGTTGTTCTTGTTGTATGAATACTCAAACTCGGAGCGCGACACGGGCTGGCCGTTGATGGTCATCACCGTGGGGTCGTCGGTCTGGGCGTGCGCCGCTCCGCTGATGAGGAGCAGCGCGGATAACAGTGTTTTGAATTTCATTATGCAGTCGTTGGATTAGTCGTGGCGTGAATAGTTGGGAGCCTCGCTCGTGATTGAAATGTCGTGGGGATGGCTTTCGAGCACGCCGGCGTTTGTTATTCTCACGAACTGGGCTGAGTGCAGGTCCATGATGTTGTGTGCGCCGCAGTAGCCCATGCCGGAACGCAGACCGCCAACGAGCTGGTAGACAACCTCCTGGAGCGTTCCCTTGTAAGGCACGCGTCCGGCGATGCCCTCGGGAACGAGCTTCTTCACGTCCTTCGTGCCCGACTGGAAATAGCGGTCCTTAGAACCGTTCTCCATTGCCTCCAGCGAACCCATGCCGCGGTAGCTCTTGAACTTTCTTCCGTTGAAGATGATTGTGTCGCCGGGGCTTTCCTCTGTTCCTGCCACAAGCGAACCTATCATCACCGAGTAGCCTCCGGCAGCGAGAGCCTTAACCACGTCGCCCGAGTAGCGCAGACCGCCGTCGGCAATCAACGGCACTCCAGTGCCTTCGAGCGCGCTCGCCACGTCGTAGACCGCGCTCAACTGCGGTACGCCGACACCGGCAACCACACGCGTGGTGCATATAGAACCCGGGCCGATGCCCACCTTCACAGCGTCTGCTCCGTTCTCCACGAGCATCTTGGCGGCAGCTCCCGTAGCTACGTTGCCCACCACGATGTCCACGTTGGGGAACGACTTTTTGGCCTCCACGAGCTTCTCTATCACGTATTTTGAATGTCCGTGCGCGGTATCGATTACAATAGCGTCGGCTCCGGCGTTCACCAACGCCTCCATGCGGTCGAGCGTGTCCACGGTGACGCCCACTCCGGCAGCCACGCGCAGACGGCCCTTGTCGTCCTTGCACGCCATGGGCTTGTCCTTGGCCTTGGTGATGTCCTTGTAGGTGATAAGGCCAACGAGGTGATTGTCAGCGTCCACCACGGGGAGCTTCTCGATCTTGTTCTCCTGCAGAATCTGCGCCGCTGCTGCGAGGTCTGTCTTGATGTGCGTCGTAACGAGGTTCTCCTTTGTCATCACCTCGTCGATTTTCCTGTCCAGGTTGCGCTCGAAGCGCAAATCGCGGTTTGTCACGATGCCCACCAGGTGGCAGTCGTCGTCCACCACGGGGATGCCTCCGATATGGTATTCAGCCATCATGTCGAGAGCCTCGCTCACCGTGGAGCCGCGGCGGATGGTGACGGGGTCGTAGATCATGCCGTTTTCGGCGCGCTTCACGATAGCCACCTGCCGTGCCTGTTCCTCGATGCTCATGTTCTTGTGTATCACGCCGATACCTCCCTCGCGCGCTATGGCGATTGCCATGGCGGACTCAGTCACGGTGTCCATTGCGGCAGTGACGAACGGGATGTTCAGGTCAATGTTACGTGAGAACTTGGTTTTCAACTCTACTGTGCGTGGCAGTACTTCAGAATAAGCCGGAATAAGAAGGACGTCGTCGAAAGTGAGACCGTCCATTACAATTCTATCTGCAACAAATGATGACATAATTTGTATATAAAAATTTATTGCATGCAAATTTACGCATTATTTATCATTCGCCGCACGCTTGGGGCGATATTTTTTTCCGGGTTACATGTATTTAACGTATGGCGGCGGTCGTTTGCCTGTCACTCCACCTCCTCGCACACCGCCATTTCCGTGCCGTGGAACACCACGATAATCTTGTGGAGGGTGGTTGTCTTGACGGCAGACTGCACCGTTTCCGTCCCGGCGTAACGGTTCACCTGTTCTATTGCCTGTTTCCGAAGTTCCTCAACCCTTGTCTCCGGGTCTTTGCTCTTGGCGTATTTCAGTTCGATGATATACGAATGGAGCATATCGGAATAGATGTCGAGAAGCGGCATCATAAAGATGTCGGCATAACCCTCCTGTGTGTCGCTTTCGGAAATGGGACGATAGTAAGGGTTCTGGCAAGTCATGGCAAGGGTGAAACCATGCACAAAGTA